>PXSY01000164.1:5785-10807 GCA_003023125.1 Bacteroidetes bacterium QH_10_64_19 | reverse complement strand
GGTGTACGTAGGGTCTAACCCTCCAATCGCACCTTCGAGGTATTGAAATTTGAATACACCATACTTAGTGAGTGCCGTAGGACCACTTCCAATCGCACCTCTGAGGTATTGAAACGAGGACAAAATGATACAATGAGAAAATCCCCAATGAGGCACAGTTGAGGTACGACGGCTGGTTGGGCGGGCGGTATGCGTCGGGGGGGTTGGGGCCCGCGGTTCTTTCTCCGGTCCCTCCGCCCGCGTCCCTGCACGCCACGTTGGGAGCGCGAACGTATGGGGGCGGGGGCGAGTTTGAGCGCGTTGACGCTGTCGTCTGCCCGCCCCGGTCCGTCCCATGATCCCCGACGAGCTGTTCGAAAAGATCCGTCGCCTGGAGGTCCGCGCCCGCGGGGTGGTGGAGAGCATCGTGCAGGGCGAGTATCAGTCCGCCTTCAAGGGCCGCGGCATCGAGTTTGCCGAGGTGCGCCCCTACCAGGTCGGCGACGACATCCGCAACATCGACTGGAACGTCTCCGCGCGGATGGACGAGACGTACGTGAAGGTCTACGAGGAGGAACGGGAGCAGACCGTCATGCTGTGCGTCGACGTGTCGGGCTCCGAGAACTTCGGCTCGCAGGGCAAGCTCAAGCGCGAGGTGGCCGCCGAGATCTGCGCGGTCATCGCCTTCAGCGCCATCCAGAACAACGACACGGTGGGACTCCTCCTGTTTTCCGACGAGATCGAACGGTTCGTCCCGCCGCGCAAGGGCCGTCGCCACGTGCTGCGGTGCATCCGGGAGCTGTTCACGACCGAGCCCGCGTCGACCGGGACCGACATTGCCGGGGCGCTCCAGCGGGTGCTCCGCATCCTGCAGCGGCGGTCGGTGCTGGTGCTGGTGAGCGACTTCTTCGATGCCGGGTACGACTCGATGCTGCGGGCGGCCGCGCAGCGCCACGACACCGTCGGGGTGGAGGTGCAGGACCCCCGGGAAGAGGAACTCCCCCCGGTGGGGCTGGTTGACCTGACCGATGCCGAAACGGGGGAGACGGTCACCGTCGATGCCCGCGACCCGGCCGTCCGGGAGGCCATGGCGGCCAAGGCCGAAGCCCGCCGCGAGCAGACCCGCGACGTGCTCCAGCGGGCCGGCGCGGGGCACGTCATCGTCCGCACCGATGCCGACTACGTGGAGCCCCTCATCGCATTTTTCCGACGGCGAGCCCGCCGGGGATAGCGGACGGCGCGGTGGGCCACTGATCGAGGCGCGACCCATGGAGCGATGGAGGTCACGTTGGATGCGGGTCGGGGGCACAGCCGCTGTGCTCGTGGTGCTGGCGGGGTGGTTGGGAGGAGGACAGCGCGCCGTGGCCCAGTCGTCCCCGCGCATCGAGGCCCGCGTGGCGGCCGACAGCGTGAAGATTGGCGAGCGGTTTACGGTGCGCCTCGTGGCCGAGCACGACGCCGACGCGGCGGCCGTGTTTCCGGCGTCGGACGCCGGAGCCGCCCTCTTCGGCGACCTGCACGTGGTGCAGCGGGGAGCGGTGCAGAGCCGCCGTGCGTCGCCGACGCGGCGGGTCGACAGCGTCGCCTACGAGGTGACGACCTTCGCGCTCGACTCAGCGCGGGTGCCCATCCTCCCCGTCCGTCTCGTAGCGGGCCCCGACACCACCGTGGCGGGCACCGTTCCCCAGGTCGTGCCGGTGCGCTCCGTCGTCGAGCCCGACGACGAAGTGCTGCGCACCCCGGCCGCACTCGCGTCGTTTCCCTGGCCCCTCTGGGCCTGGGGCGCGCTCCTCCTGTCCGCGCTGGCACTGACAGGGGGCCTCGTGTACGCATGGCGGCGGTGGGGCGAAGAGGACGCGTCCGCATCCGACGCGGACGACGACCCGCCGCCGCCTGAAGTGCTGACGGCCCTCCGGCGTCACCCCGAGGTGCAGGGGGTGGTGCTCCGGCGGCTGCAGACCGTCCTGCAACAGGCCGACCTCGTCAAGTTTGCCGACGCCGAGCCGTCGCCGGAGAGAAGCCAGTCCGTGCTCGAAGACGCGCGGAGCGTGATTGATGCCCTCGAATCAGCGCAACGCCGTACCGAGTCCGCGTCGGTTGAGGAGGAGTCTGCGTCCGTGTAGAGAAGACGGGTATGGCGTCCGACGCCCAGACGCCCAAACTCCCAGACGCTCATACGCGTCCCCTGAGGAGAAATGGAGGAGTCCATCAGCGAATGTCACTCGTAACTGATCAGCGCTTTCATTCGTGCCTGACTTCACCGACACACTCGTTGATCGTCTCGCTGAGGCCGAGCACGTGGCCGTGCTGACCGGGGCGGGCATCAGCGCCGAGAGCGGCATTCCCACCTTCCGCGATCCGGACGGCCTCTGGGAGGAGTTTGACCCGCAGGAGCTGGCCAACGTGGAGGCGTTTCTCGACAATCCCGAGCTCGTGCAGGGCTGGTACCAGCATCGGCGAGAGGTAGTAGAGGAGGCCGAGCCGAATGCGGGGCATCGCGCCCTCGCGGACCTGGAGGCCCACGGGCCGGACGTGGCCGTGGTGACCCAGAACGTGGACGATCTGCACAATCGGGCTGACAGCAGCACGGTCATCGAACTGCACGGCAACATCACCCACAACTACTGCATGGACTGCGAGCGCAGCGCGGCGCCGGACACGGTCGACGCGGCGATCCAGGCGGGCGAGCCGGCCCGGTGTCCGGCGTGCGAGGGGCTCATTCGTCCCGACGTGGTGTGGTTCGGCGAACAGCTTCCGGCCGACGCGGTGAAGAAGGCCGATGCCGCCACCCGCCGCGCGGACGTGTTTTTGAGCGTGGGGACGAGCGCCGTGGTGTATCCGGCCGCACGCTATCCCGGGATGGCGCGGGAGCACGGCGCCCACGTGGCGGAGGTCAATCCGGACACGACCGGGATCACCGACGAGGTGGACGAGTCGGTGCGGGGCCCGGCCGGCGAGGTCCTGCCTGCCCTCGTCGACGCTGTGGCCGGGCGAGACGGGGCGTGAATGCGTGTGGGCGACCGAAGGGAATCCCGACCACTGTCGGGGCGCCTGGGGGAGTGGGTGTTTCTCTCTCATACGCCCAAACGCACATCCGGCAGAGCTCCCCCAACACGAGAAGCAAACCCCGTTTACGATCTCGCATCGGGAATTTCCGCCTCCTGTGAGCTTCGCCAATCCCCAGCTGCTGTGGCTCCTGCTCGTCGTGCCCGCGGTGGGCGCGTGGACCTGGTGGCGGTTTGGCCGAGAAGGCGGGCTGCGCTACAGCGACGTGGATCCGGTGCAGGGCGCGCCGACGGCCTGGACCGTGCGTTGGCGATGGACGCCCGCGGCCCTCCGGATGGGCGCGCTCGTGCTTGGAGTCCTGGCCCTGGCCCGGCCGCAGACGGAGGCGACCACCAAGACCGAGACCGCCGAGGGGATCGACATCATGCTGGTGCTCGACGCCTCGTCCTCGATGCAGGCCGAAGACTTCCAGCCCACTCGCTTTGAGGCGGCGCGGGAGGCGGCCAGCTCGTTCGTGGAGGGGCGCGTGTCCGACCGGGTGGGGCTCATCGTGTTTGCCGCCGAGGCCTACACGCAGACGCCCCTCACCCTCGACTACGGGTTCCTCCAGCGGATGCTCGACGAGGTCGAAATTGGCGCGGTGGAGGACGGCACGGCGGTGGGCACGGGGCTGGCCACGGCGGTCAACCGGCTCAAAGACAGCGAGGCGGAGAGCAAGGTCGCCATCCTGCTCACCGATGGCCGCAACAATCGAGGGCAAATCGATCCCCGAACGGCGGCGGAGGTGGCCGCGACGATGGACGTGCGGGTCTACGCAATTGGAGTGGGCTCGACCGAGGAGACTGGCGTGGAGACGGGACCGACCCCCAGTGAGCAACAGGGCGGGGGCAGCGTGGACGCAAAGATGCTCCGGGCCGTCTCGGCTACCACCGGCGGTCAATACTTCTCGGCCACGAACCGGGACGCCCTGGAGCGCATTTACGCGGAGATCGACACCATGGAGGCCGCCCCGGTGGATGAGCGCATCTACACGGACCGGACGGAGCGGTACCCCTGGTTTCTGCTGCCGGCGCTGGGCCTCGTGCTCCTGGAGGTGGGGCTCTCGACCACCCTCTTCCGCCGCTTCCCCTGACGAGCGAAGATTGGTGAGTGTGGAGTTTGGAGTGAGAACACCAACCTGACCGCTTTCGCATACCGAATCCGCTTGCGAGATTCGGGTATGAACGTAAGGACGTGTGGAGGGATGGAGGCAAGATCCGTCCACACATCCGTTCGTCCAGACGTCCATTCCCGAAGAGAGTCCCCATCCTGAATTCCGCACTCCACATTCCGAATTCCAAACTCGACCGTGGACTGGTTGCATCCGACGTACATGTGGGCGCTGCTCTTCGTCCTGGGCGCCGTGTGGCTCTACCGACGGGCGGCCCAGTGGCGGCGGGCGGCCCGCGAGCGCTTTGGGGATCCGGCCACCGTGGGGCAGATGGCCGCGGCCCTCCGCCCACGCCGCCGTCTCCTAAAGGCGGGCCTCGTGGTGGGGGGGCTGCTCCTGGCGACCGTGGCCCTAATGGGACCGCGCTGGGGGACCGAGGTGCGGACGGTGGAGCGCCGCGGGGTGGACCTCGTGGTGGCGCTGGACGTGTCCAGCTCGATGCGGGTGCAAGACGTGCCTCCGAGCCGCCTCCGACGGGCGAAGAGTGAACTCCGCTCGCTGGTCGATGACCTGACGGGCGATCGGGTGGGCCTGGTGCTCTTTGCGGGGGAGGGATTCGTGCAGGCGCCCCTCACCACCGACTACAGCGCCTTCCGGCTGTTTCTGGACGCGGCGGGCCCCGATCAGTTGTCGAGGCCGGGCACCAACCTCAGCGCGGCAGTGGATGCGGCCATGCAGGCGTTCGGGGCGTCCCGCCCGGCCTCCGACTCGGCGGCCCCGGGCGAGCCTCGCCCCCGCGCACTGTTGATTGTTTCGGACGGCGAGCACCACGAGGGCGACTTGCAGGCTGCCCGGCAGAAGGCCGACGAGGCGGGCGTGACGCTCCT
>PXSY01000164.1:0-5779 GCA_003023125.1 Bacteroidetes bacterium QH_10_64_19 | reverse complement strand
TCGGGTTTAAGCGAGACCGCAACGGCAACGTCGTGCAGAGCCGCCTGAACGAATCGGTCCTGACGCGCCTTGCGCAGTCGGGGGCGTATTTTCGGGTCGGGGCCACCACCAGCGCCCTGTCGGACGTGCCCGCAGCCCTTCGTGAAATTGGCACGTCGACCTACGACGCGGAGCGATTTGCCGACTACCGGGAGATGTACCAGTGGCCCCTGGCGGCGGCCCTGGTGCTACTGTTCGTGGAGGGGTTGATCCCAGTGCGGCAGCGGGTCGGGCAGGCCACGGACCTCTGGGCCCGCCTCGGCATTGCGCGCGGTGACTCGTAGCCGCTGCGGAATCGAACGGTGGGCGTCGGCGTATGGGGATCTACCGGGACATCGGGGAGAGAGAACAGGGGGAGAGACGCTTCGGACGCATACCGTTTCGCTCTCTCCTCTTTTTTCCATTTAAATGCAGGGCTATCCGGTTGCGAAGTGGACGCAGGATCGATAACGAGTCCGTCTTTAGAAGATGGCTGCGCGCGCGGTGATCATACTACTTCTCTTCGGCCTGCTCGGCGACAGGGGCCCGCAGAAGGGACGCGAGGGCAACACGCACTTTGAGGAGGAGCGGTATGCCGCCGCGGCGGCGACGTACAAAGACGGGCTGGAGGCCCTCGCCGACACGACTGGCGCCGTCTACACCGGCCTCCAGAACAATCGGGGCCTTGCGCTCCACCGGCAGGGCCGCCTCCATGCCGCCCGGGCGGCCTTCGAGCAGGCCCGCCGGACCGCCTCCACCAACGCCGAGCGCGTGCGGGTGCTCTTCAACGCCGCCAATCTATCCGCCGAAATGAACAACCACAACGAGGCCCTCCGCCGCTACAGAGAGGTCCTCCTGCTCGACCCCGAACACGAGGCCGCCCGGTACAACTATGAGTTTCTGAAGCGCCGGCACCCGGACCGCTCCGCCGACGAGTCCTCCTTCGTGAACCCCTCTGCCTACGCCCGTCGGCTGAAGAAGGAGGCGGAGGCCCTCGCGGCGCGCTCGGAGTACACGACCGCCTCGGCCCTCATGAAGGACGGGCTGCAGCAAGACTCGACGGTTCGGGCGTACCGCGGCTTCATCAAGCGCATCGAAGAAGTTGCTCAGATTGCCCGCACAGACCCATGATGCTCGTTCGCTGGACCGGAATTGTTGGGGGGCTCGTGCTCGTGCTGAGCGGGGCGCCGGCACTTGCCCAGTCGGCTGAGGCCTACTTCCACAAGGCTGCGCAGCAGTATGTCGCTGGCAACAAACAGGCGGCCCAGCAGGCGGTGGAGCGGGGGCTGGAGGTGGCCCCGTCGGATCCACGCCTGCAGGCCCTCCGGGAGAAGCTGAATCAGGCGTCCGAAGACCAGGGCGGCGGTGGGGGATCGCAGCAAGGCGCCTCGAATCAGTCCCAGAGCCAGAGCCAGCAGTCGCGTGGAGACGGCGGCCAAGAACAACAGTCGGAGGCGTCGGGGGAAGAGGGTCAACAGCAAGGGGCGCAGGACGAGGAGACATCGGCCCCGCAATCCTCGCAGTCCCAGCAGGCAGGCGGGTCTGGACAGGCCGGCGGGGGAGCACCGCGATCCGGCAATCCGTCGGTCCGGGACGGCGAGCCCGCAGAGCGCAATGCCTTGACCCGCGAGCAGGCCGCGCGCCTGCTGCGCGCCCTTCAGAATCAAGAGATGAAGCTGCTCCGTGAGGTGCAGGGACAAGACGCAGAGGCGGAGGCATCCGTCGGAAAAGATTGGTGAGCGGGGACGTTCGAACGAAGAGAGGTGGAAAACGCCAAATTGTGATTTCCAATTATGCCTCCGGTCTCCCGTCGTCACGACGGCGGGCGACAGGGCAGTGTTCGCCTCAGAACCTGTTTTGCGAGCGGATGGGAAGCCGAGACACAATGGGCGAAGTTGCAAAATGGCGCCCAAACGAGCCTTGTAGCGGGGGCCAAGTGAGAACGAGGTCATACCCCTGGTGGGCTACCAAGCGAATGCAGAAGCCACTTTGCGCTGGGAGCGAAGCGACCGAGTACTCGTTGGGGAGGGCCGTAGACATCTCGTCAAACAGGTTCTCAACCCTTAACTCACGTTCGGTCCCTGTGGAGCCATCACATCCATATGAGGCCTCCGAAGCGTTGCATCATTCGAACGGTTCTCTGTCTAGCGCTGAGCGCTGGGGTTGTGGGGGCCGTGTGCGCCCAGAGTTCTTCGGTACAGGTGATGGCCGAGGCTGAGCCGACGACGGTCGAAGTGGGGCAGACGGTGGTATTTACAGTTACCGTGGAGGGCGTCCCGGCGACTGTCGTTCAGCCCCCGGAGCAGCCTGCCGTGACCAACCTGGAGTCCCGGAGTCGTGGACCCGAGACGCGTCGGGTGCGGTCGTCCACGGGGGATCGCCCACAGCAGGCAGTGACCTTTTCGTGGCGGTTTCGGCCCGAGGAGCCGGGAACAGCGCACATCCAGCCCGTGACCGTGACCATTCGGGGCACGGAGTACACGACAGGCGCCATTCGGGTGCAGGTCGCCCCAGAGCCGGAGCGCTTGTCGTCGCCCACCCTCACCCATCCGGACGGTCGGCCCTCCGACGCCACCCTGGACGAGCGCGATCTGTTCGTGCGGGTCACCGCAACGACCGATCGGGCGTATCAGAACGAGCAGGTCGTCGCTGAATACCGCCTGTATTATCGGCCCGGCGTTCGGCTCCGCCGCAGCCGCCTCGCCGAGTCGTGGGACGCGCCGGGCTTCTGGCGGGAGGAGTTCAATGTGGCCTCGCGGCCCACCCCACGGCGACGGCGAGCGTACGGGCGGGACTACGAGACCGTCGTGCTGAAGCGCGTGGCCCTGTTCCCCACCCGGCCCGGCACCCTCCACGTGGAGCCCCTCCGCATTGAGACAGAGGCGCAGGGGACAGTGCGCATGCGCCGGAACAGTCCGGCCGTCCGGGGCCGGTTCGAGCCCGTTCGGCTGGCCTCGCGGAGCCTGTCGTTAGAGGTAAGGCCCTTGCCATCGGGGGCGCCGCCCTCGTTCGACGGGGCGGTCGGACAGTTTTCGATGTCCGTGAGCTCCAATGCCGACAGTGCGACGGTGGGCGACCCCGTGTTTCTGGAGGTACAGGTGAACGGCACCGGACTGCTGACCACGCTCTCCGCCCCGCCCCTGGATTTGCCAACGACCGTCGAGGCGTACGAGCCGACCGTTTCGATCCCGACGCGGGGCGCTACGAAACCCTCCGGGCGGAGGGCCCGACCCTGCAGGTGTCCGGCGAGGCGGCCCCCCGAGCGGTAGGACGGACCGGCAATGGCCTGCCGGTGGGGGCCATGGCCGGTATCATGACGGCGGACGAGGCGCACTGGAGCCCAACCGATCGGCCGCCGCTGTTCCGGTGGCCCTGGGCGTATGTGCCCCTGCTGATTCCGGTCCTGCTCGTAGGTGGAGGGCTCATGTATCGGCGCTGGGGGACGGCACTCCGTGCCACGAGCCCTACGGACTCGGACCCGTCCCTCGACGTGGCACAGGAGCAGCTCCGAGACGTGCGCCAGCGTCTTCAAAATAGCCGGCCTGGCGCCGAGTCAGCGGTCTACGAGGCCGTGGAGGGGGCCGTCCGCACGTTCCTCAAGGAGCGGTTGGGGAAAGATAGGACGCCCCTGACGCGGTCGGCGCTCGATCGGCACCTCGCGCGCCACGACACGCCGGACGACCTTCGCGACGCGCTGTACGGGCTCCTCGATCGCTGTGACGAGGCCCAGTATGCGCCTGCAGCGTCCCGAGCGTCCGGAAGCGCGGTCGTCAACGAGGCCCAAGCCGTGCTGCGCCGGCTCGACGAGCACCTTCCGGCCCCGGAGAACTCGACCGAGGCCAAATGACTGTCCGCCCGTGGGGCTCGGGTCTCGCCCAATCGCTGTCTCTTCCACGCCGACCCCGATCCCGACATGATCGTCTTCACGGGCCTGGTCCTACGTCGCCTTATGCTCCTCGTCGGCGGTCTCGGTTTGATGGTCGCCTCCGCCGCGGCACAGCCCGGTGACCTCCTCCGTCGCTTCGAGGCGGCCAATGAGGCGTATGCGAAAGGCCAGTACGAGCAGGCGGTGGAGGGCTACCGGATGGTCCTCGATGCGGGCTACGCGAGTGGCGCGCTGTACCATAACCTGGGCAATGCCTACGCCCGACTCGACCGCGTGGGGCCGGCCGTGCGGGCCTACGAAAAGGCGCGTCGGCTGCGTCCCGACGATCCACGGCTCCGGCACAACCTAGAGCATGTGCGGCGCCGGGCGGGACTTCCGCTGCGGGGGCTACCGCCGCGTGGCCTCGCGGTCGTGGTTGAGGGATGGTCGCCCCTGCTCCTGTTTGGGGGGGGCGTACTGGTCCTGAGCATTGGGGGGCTCGCGGTGGTGCTTAGGGACGAGTGGCTCCGGCATCTTGGGGGATCCGCCTCGGTCGGGTGGGGCCTCGGGGGAGTGGGGGTGCTGCTCATCGTCGTCGCCCTGGGCACGTCGTTCGTGCAGGACCGCGAGCGCCGGGCCGTCGTCCTGAAGGAGAACGTGCCGCTCCGGACCGCGCCCGAAGAGGCGGCGCAGGCCCGCGGCCCGGAGTGGGTCCGGGTCCGACTGCCGGATCGGACGGACGGGTGGGTGCCGACTCGGGCGATCGGTGACGTGTGACCCCGCCTCGGGCGAATGGGGTCTCCATAGAACGAAATCGAGATCGGCAGCCGGAGCATCCATTTCCGTAGACCGAGAACGAGGGGCGGCAGGCGACATGCGGGATCTGGAGGAGGGATCTCTCGTTAAATTGCTGACATGCTTCGCACACGTGCAAAGTCGACTCCGGGGTTCGTGGAGACACCCCGGTCGCCCGATTCGCTTTTCCTGAGCAACGCCCCTATCCATCATGCCCACGGGCCATTTTTCGATCGCCGACCTTTCGTTTTCGTTCGAAGGCACCCTGAAAGAACTGGCGCACTGCCAGGAGATCATCCGCGAGATTGAACAGGCGGAGCAGCGGCTTCGCCAGGCCTCGGGGGCGGAGGAGGTGTTTCTGATCTACGACCGCGACCTTGAGAGTGAGCACGGGACCTTCGACAAGATGCGGCTGCGCGCGTACGGCGACGCCGTCAATTATACGCTCGACCTGGGAGTGACTGACACCAACCCGCTTGGCATCTACGTGGGATACGATCAGAACATTGAGGTCTACGACCGGGCGAGCGGGGACACCTGGCAGATTGATCCGGACGGGAATCGAATTGAGGGCGCAGAGGACGAGGCGCCGTCCCAGGAGGCAGCGCCGCCATCTCAGCCCGCCGATTCTTCGGAGGAGGCCGCTTCCGCACCCACTGCGCAGGACGACACCTCAACGGACGAGGCGGCCGCTTCGTCTCAGACCCGGTCCCAGGCCGAGATCGAGCAGGCCGCGGAGGCACTCCGGCGTCGGCTGAAGGGACACCCATCAGAGCAACTCGTGGGCGAGACGACCATTTCCGACGGGCCGCTCGGGGACAAGCTCATGGGATTTGCCGAGTACTGCGGACGCGACGAGGACTACCTTCACCGCGTGCTCGACGCTGCGAGCGTCTCCGACGTGGACCACCTGTCGGTGGGACAGGTGCCCGATGTGATCGACATGATCGCGGACGAGGCGGTGCTCCGCGAAAATGAGAGCTTCGAGCCGGACAGTGACCTTCCATTCTGAATACCGATAAAATATTGGCGTGCATAGTTTTACAACGAACACGTCAGGCTGACAGGGCGGCCTGGATGACCCTACGAGGCGAAGTCGAT
>PXSY01000163.1 GCA_003023125.1 Bacteroidetes bacterium QH_10_64_19 | reverse complement strand
TGCTGAGGACAGCGATGCGGAATGTTTATACACGAGACGTGTCGCCCTGATGTTGCGCCTACGCGTTACGTCTCGAGGCCAAGTCTCTGCAACCCCCGCTCGAAAATCTCCGCCAGGTAGTCGACGTAGTCGCGCCCCATCAGTTCGGCGACGATGGCAAACGTGTCGTCGGGCGCGAATGTCGGCAGCGGATTGACCTCCAAAAACCAGGGCTGCCCGTCGGCGTCCACGCGGAAGTCGGCTCGGGCGAAATCGCGGCAGTCGAGCCGATCGAACGCGCGAAGCGCGAGCGATTGCAGGCGGTCTTCGAGGTCGGGCGTCAGGGTGCCGGGCAGTTCGTAGTCCCAGTCCTGATGGGCCGTGGGGGCGCCGCGGTGCTCCAGGGCGTGCAGGCCGAGGCCCGTCGTGGGCTCTACCCCGCGCTGGAGCACAGGTAGGGCCTCGGGCGGGTCGTGCCCCACCACCGCGACCGTAAATTCGCCGCCTCCCGCCACGAACCTTTCTACGACGGCGTCCTGTTCGTAGACGGTTGTCACCCGGTCTACCTCGCGCCGGAGCGCCGCCGTGTCGTCGACCTTGCTCCGTGGGGCAATGCCCTTCGAGGTGCCCTCGTGGCGCGGTTTCACAAAGAGGGGAAAGGGGGGCAGGTCCTCCGGGTCTACGTCCGCGGCGCCACCGTAGACGCGATGGGGCGGGGTGGGCACGTCGGCGGCCGCGACGAGATCTTTCGTCCAGGCCTTGTCCAGCGTTACGGAAAGCGTGAGGGCGTCGGAGCCGAGGCAGGGCACGCCCGCCATCTCCAGCAGGATGGGCGCGTAGGCCTCGCGGTTTCGGCTGTGAGCGGCCTCGGCGATGTTGAGGGCGGCGTCGAGGGTAAGTCCGGCGTCGAGTTCCTCGCGGAGATCGAAAGGGGTGCCCACGCGGACCGGGGTGTGGCCGAGGTGCTTCACGGCCGCCGCGAGGGTGTCGACCGTCTTCTCCGGCTCATACTCGGCATCGGCATCCGGCGGCGCGTCGTCGGACCACGGGTATGCGTCGAAGGTATCGTAGATGAGACCGATGTGCATCAGGAGGATGGAATGAGGGAGTGCTCCGATGAGTGTGGAAGTAGCTGCAAGTTCGCGTTTTCGACGAGAGGCGGAAAACGTGACGAGTGACTCGGGATCGTCCGTTTTCTCACGGTTCACGCCTCGCGTTCCATTATCCGTTCACCACTGCGTGAAGGGGACGGGATCGAACATCCCCGGCTGCAATATCACGGGTCCAGCGGCCTCAACAAATCTCAGCTTGCCTCGTTTGCTCCGCATCCAAACCCTGCGTGAGGACAAACTCAATCCAATGATCCAAAAAGCACTCATTGTCCGCACTGGGGCCGACGGCCACGAGGGACTCAAAGAATTGAATCTCGAACTAGAGCGCGGATGGCGGGTGGCCTCGGTCCGTCCTATGGGAGGAGCCGGAGACGCTGGAGACGCCCCGTGCCATGCTGCCCTCGTAGTGCTGGAGCGACGAGACAGTGGGACGACTGTGGCCGTTGAGGCCCTAGAGCGCGCTGAAAAGGAGGCCTCGTCGGTCGTCGAAGACGTGATGCGGGACGTGGGCGGAGTTGTCGAGGGCAACGGCGCCGGTCCCCCGAACGAACCCACCCCGTAACTTCAGTTGGCGTCCGTGGCTGTCGATGCCTTAATTGAGGGCTGCGGCTTGACCCGAATAACCCTAGCCCTCACATGTCCGACCCCTCCGAGCCCGATTCCTTGATGACCGATGTCCAAGAATCGGGATCCGTTGCGTCTGCGTCCCCCGACGAGCCCAATCGTCGCACCCCGTGGTGGCGTCGATGGGTGATTGCAGCTTTGGTCTTAGGCGGACTCGGCCTGGCCGTGTATTTCGCCGGTGACATCCCGAAAACCGAGGGGCACTACGGATTCTGGTCGGTCCTGCCGCCGCTCATCGCCATCGTGCTGGCCTTCTGGCTGCAGGAGGTGGTGAGCGCCCTCTTCATCGGTATTGCGGCGGGGGGCATCATTGCCGGGCAGGTGAACATTATCGATGCGTTCCTGCTTCCGGCCATCGGCACGGAGGACTTTGCGCTCATCCTGCTGGTGTACCTCTGGGCGCTCGGGGGGCTCATCGGGCTGTGGACGCGAACCGGGGGCGCGCTCCGATTTGCGAAGTGGGCGGGGGAGAGAATGGTGACCGGACCCAAGACCGCCAAGTTTTTCACCTGGATCATGGGACTCGTCTTCCACCAGGGGGGGACCATCTCCACGGTCCTTACCGGAGCGACGGCCCGGCCCATCGGCGACCAGCACGACGTGTCGCACGAGGAGCTCTCCTACGTGGTGGACTCGACGGCCTCCCCGGCGGCCACCCTCATCCCGTTCAACGTGTGGCCGATCTACGTGGGCGGCCTCGTAGCGGGGACCATTCCGCTGTTCGAGACCTCGCAGCAAGGCATCCAGTTCTTCTTCTCTTCGATCTGGGCCAATTTCTACGCGCTCTTCGCCGTGGCCCTCACCCTGCTCTTCGCATGGGAAAAACTGCCCTACGTGCCGAGCAAAAAAATGCGGAACGCCACCGAACGGGCCCGCACGACGGGCAAACTTGACCGCGATGGCGCCACGCCCCTCACCTCCCGCGAACTCACGGAGATGGACGTGCCGGACGATTACAGCCCGAGCCTCGTTGACTTTCTGGGACCCATCGGCACGCTTTTGGGCGTGGCGATTATTCCCTACATCACGACGTACTTCTTCATGGGATGGACCGGAGGGGAGAGCCCAGATCCGCTTCTTCTCATCGCGGAGGCGTTCGTTCTGGCCGTCCTGGTCGGGATGGGCGTCGCGCTGTTCAAGGGCATGGACTTCAGGGAGGTCATGGACGGCTTCATCGACGGCTGCAAGGGCGTCACTATTGGGGCCATCATCCTGGCGCTGGCCGTGTCGCTGAAGGAGGTGGCCGAAGCCGTGGGCACGGCCGAGTACGTGGTGGCGACCGTCGGCGAGGCGCTCTCGCCCACAATTCTGCCGGGCCTGCTGGTGGTGCTCTGCCTCGTCATTGCCTTCTCCACGGGCACCTCGTGGGGCACCTACGCGGTCGTCTTTCCGGTGGCCATGCCGCTGGCGTGGAGCCTCTCGCAGGATCCGCTCTTCATCACGCTCTGCTTCGGGGCCGTGGTGGGCGGCAGCGTTTACGGCGACCAGTGCTCGCCCATCTCGGACACGACGGTGCTCTCGTCGCTGGCCACCGGGGCGGATCTCATGGATCACGTCAATACCCAGCTCCCGCTGGCGTCGGTGGCCGGCGGGTCGGCCATTGTGCTGTATACGGTACTCGCATTCTTTGCAGTGTCCGTCGACGGCTGGTCCGGGGAATGGAGGAATTTACCCCATGCGAACAAAAGGGCTGGTTCCGGGGCTGTAGAGAAAAAAGGTTTGCGCAGCAAAAGATGGGGACAGTCTCTTGATGTCTCCGACCATTTAATTTCCACACTTCTTTCCGAACGACTTCCCTGACACATGGACCACAAAGAAGGACAGTTCAAGGTACGCGACCTGGGCCTCGCCGACGAGGGCCGCAAGCGCATCGAATGGGCCGAGAGCCGGATGCCCGTGCTCATGCAGCTTCGCGACGAGTTCGCCGACGAAAAGCCGTTTGACGGCTACAAGATCAGCGGCTGTCTCCACGTGACGAAGGAGACGGCCGTGCTCGTCGAGACGCTGCAGGCCTGCGGCGCCGAAGTGGCCTGGAGCGGCTGTAACCCGCTCTCCACGCAGGACGACATCGCCGCCGCCCTTGCAAACAACGGCGTTGAAATCTACGCCTGGCACGGCCTCGACACCGACGACTTCTACTGGTGCATCGAACGCACCATCGACACGCCGCCACACCTGACGCTCGACGACGGGGCGGACCTCATCTTTACCGTCCACTCCGACCACCCGGAGATGGCCGAGCACATCGTCGGCGGCTCCGAGGAAACGACAACCGGGGTGCACCGCCTCCGCGCCATGGACGACGACGGAGAGCTTCAGTATCCCGTCTACGCGGTCAATGACGCCGAGACGAAGTGGGACTTCGACAATGTCTACGGCACCGGCCAGAGCACGATCGACGGCATCTTGCGCGCGACCAGCACCATGATGGCGGGCAAGAACTTCGTCGTTGCGGGATATGGCCACTGTGGCCGCGGCGTCGCCACCCGGGCGAAGGGCATGGGCGCCAACACGATTGTGACCGAGGTCAAGCCGGCGAAGGCGCTCAAGGCCACGCTCGATGGCCATCAGGTGATGAGCA
>PXSY01000162.1 GCA_003023125.1 Bacteroidetes bacterium QH_10_64_19 | reverse complement strand
AACTGCGCTCGGACACCGATGTCCAGGTCGTTCCCTGGAATCCAGAGGAGAGGCCCGGGTCCGCCCTCGACCTGTCGGGCGCAGATGCAGTCGTCGTGGACAGCCTCCTGGCGCAGCATCCGAATGCCCTCCGGGCCGTGCACGCGGAGCACCCGGCGGCCTCCGTCGTTCTGCTGGTGCACTACCTCCACTGCGTCGACCCGCACGCGTCGGGCTCCAAGGCGGCAGCAGACGAGCGGAGGACTCTCGAGACCGTGGACGCGGCCATCGCCCCGAGCCGGTTTGTGCGGCGGGCTCTGCTCGACGAAGGGGTGCCCGCCAATCGAGTATCGGTGGTGCGGCCCGGTCTCCACGAGCGCTACCGGGGTCTGTTGCCCGCGCATCTCCGCCAGGGACCGCCGCGCATCCTCACTGTGGCGAACCTCCTGCCCGCGAAGGGACTCCGGTCGTTTGTGGACGTACTCCGCGATCTGCGAGGGCTGCCGTGGACGTGGACCCTCGTCGGCGACGCGTCACTCGATCCGGACTGCGCCGAGGCGGTTGTCCGTCGTCTCTCGGCGGCAGGCCTATCTCATCGGGTGACGTGGGCCGGGCCGGTTCCGCCCGACACCCTTCGCGTGGCGTACGACCGGGCCGACCTGTTCGTGCTGCCCTCTCGCTTCGAGACGTGCAGCCTGTCGACCCGGGAGGCAATGGCCCGCGGGCTGCCAGTGGTGGGCTATCGAGGGGGCGGCATGCCAGAGAATTTTGGCAGTGCCGCGGCGGGGCACCTCGTGCCGCCCGGCAATGACCGGGCGCTCCGGGCAGCGCTGCGGGCCCTCCTTTCGGATTCGATGGCCCGGGCGCAGAAGGGCAGTACGGCGTGGCGCCGGAGCCGGGCCTTTCCGACGTGGGGGGAGGCGGCCACCTGCTTCGGAAGGGCGCTGACCGACCTTCGCGCCGGCGGCTCTGGAGCGGAGTAGGCAGGACTATCGCACCAACAGCGACGGGGAGACGCCCTCAGGCCGCAGCGGCGGACAGAGTCCTTCCTGCCGCAGGGTCGGACCCTCATCGGTTGGGGGAAGCCCGTCGGTAAACCCGTGCTGCCGGACGCGATTCACAAGCGTGGCGTCGGTACTGAGCACATGGAGGGGAACCGTGCGGTCGGTCGTCTCAATGAGGGGCGGCTGATGGTCGCCCAGAAGGAGCACGAGGCTGCCGGGCGGGGCCTTCGCGGTCAGGTACTCGCGGAGGACGCGCCACTCGTGGGCCACGTGACGCAGGTAGCGCTGCGGCGTGGGCTGGTCGTAGATGACGGGCGTCGTCACGGAGTCCGGCAGGAAGACCGGTGGAAACGACGCCGTATCGGGATGAGGAGAGCGCTGGGCCGTCGTTTGTTCGTTGAACCGGCGCCAGTCGCCGAGGTAGGGCGGGAGACCGTAGTTCCAGAGCGAGTGCGAGTCGACCGTCTCGAAGAAGAGAAAGAACGGGTTCTCCGACGGGGCCAGATAATTCTCGTGCGTGTAGTGCAGGCTGTACTGGTCGGGCGCGTCGGCGAGGCCGTAGGACGGGCCTCGGTAGTTCAGGTCTTTTCGGTAGATCGTCTGATCAAAGTCGTAGAGGTTGCGGACCGGGAGCCCGGGCCGCTCGAAGGTGAAGGGCTGGAGGGCGAGCGTGCGGTACTCCTGGCGGTTGAGGAAGCGGATGAGGTGGGGAATCTCGGCGCCTGTGCGCAGCGCGTTGTCCTGGAACTGGTTGTAGAGGAGCTGGCGCTGGACCCGTACGCCTGTGAGGAGCGACGCGATGGAGAGCCAGGAGCGTCCGCCCCGCACGGGAATGTCGGCCCGGGCCGTGGCCCGGTGCCATCCGTCCGCGGCGAAGACAGAATCCGTGCGTCGGATGAGATTGCGGTACGGGGCCCGAAGCTGCGGATGGGTGTTGAGGGCAGATCCGTACGACTCGATCAGGATGAGGTAAATCGGGGGGCGCCGGTCGAGCGAAAGCGTATTGTAGGTAGCGTAGGTCGAGTCCACCGGGGCGGTCTGCAGGGAGTCGAGCATGTCCTGCAGGCGGAGCGACGCCTGCACGTTGGCCGCGGCGCGAGTGACGGTGGTCCGCACGCGGGTCCGATCGTTGGAGGACTGATAGGTGAGGTTGACGGGCCCGAGCTCCAGCGCCGGCCCCACGGCCCCGACCAGCGGCCACGCCACGAGATGCGCGGCGAGTAAGAGGCCCCGGCATCCGCCGTACCGTCCTGTGCGCGCCACCGTGCGCAGGCTCCACGCAACGAGGACCCCGAGCCCGAGGACGGCGACAAGCGCCAGCAGAGCGATGCCGCCCGATCGCCACGACCAAAGATTGAGGACGAAGTAGCTCAGGTTGTCCACAAACTGGACATCCTCGTACAGGATGCCGCTTCGGCGGAAGGCCGTGTAGACCGTCGCGTCGTACGCCTCGTAGAGCAGCAAGACGGCAATGCCGAGGCCTGCCCCGACGCGCGCCGCGCGCTCCCATCGCGTACGGCCTGCGTACACAACCGCCGTGACGAGGACGAGCACCTCCACGCAGAGCGGAAAGTACGGGCTCCGCGGGAGCGGGGACACCAGGGCCGGCAGGAACGGACACAGGGTGAGGACTCCCCACGCCCCCACGAAACGACCCATCGCCCGGCCGGGCGCCGAGAGGGATGTGCGCCATTGAGCTGACATCGGCGGAGGGCTGCAGACAAAGAAGGGCGGACCGTGGTCGGGGAAGGGACCGTCTCCGTCCGATTCACGGCTCCCCGAACGCCCACTGCGGGGCAACGATCCCCCAGAGCGACCGCCCGAAGGACGTCACCAGTGCCACCGAGGCCACGGCCACGACCGGACGGTACAGACCCGGATACGGAAGAAACGACAGAAGCAGAGCACACACCATGCATCCATACACGTAGCGGGCCAGTGTGGAGCGCGTCTCTCTATTCTGTGGGGTGGGGAGGAGAAAGACCAGGACGACAAATCCGTAGCGCAGCAGGCCCGCCCCCAGAATCCAGGCGGGAAGGGGGCCCTGGAGCGCCGCGATTCCGCAGAGGAGAAGGAGGAAAAGAGCGTCGCTCTCCTTATCGAAAAACGCGCCGAACTCTGACGAGAGCCCGCATCGCCGAGCCAGCCACCCGTCGAGGCCGTCGAGGGCAAGGATCAGCAGGCTGAGCGCAATGAGTGCCGCCGGATGTGCGGAGGCCGCCGGGAGCAGGAGGCCCAACAGCCCGATTCGAGCGGCCGTCACGGCGTTCGCGGCTCCAAAAGAGTCCTTCGGCGTCCAGCGTCCACGTTTGATCACCACGAGGAGTCCCAGCATGACCCCGCCCACGAGAAAGAGCGGAGCGAGAGTCCAGAGCCATACGGCACCCGCGGCCGCGAGAAGTACGGCCACGGCGTTGGCAAGCGACCAGCGCTCGATGGGAGGTAGCGATCGGGCACAGGACGTGAGCGAGGGCACGGGGGGTACGTTGCTCTGTGCGGCGTAACTCGGAGCAAAACACGCCCGCACGCAACGACGGATTCCCAGTCTACCGATTCGTAACGGGTCTGCTGCATTCCGGGCGCTCCTGGGAACGACGAAGGTCCGGTGAACATCTACTAACTCCCGGACGCTGTGGATCTGTGTACAATCGCCCTGAAGCCAATCAGTTCGTCATGAGCGCCCGCGCTGCATCGGCCTGCACGCCCTCTCAATGCTCATGGAGATCGCGAGTGGCTTTCGCCGTGTGGAGTGTGCGTCTTCTCGACGAAGGGCGGGCCGAGGAGGCGATCCCCATTCTGCGTTCGACGCTGCGGGCCGACTCAGCGCGCACCGTCCCGTCGCACGGCGCTGTGGCCTACTGGCTCGGGCGGGCGTACGACCGGGCCGGGCAGCCCGACAAGGCACGGTCGACTTGGCGCAGCGGACTGCAGGCCCTCCGGGCTGCCGGGCGGTTCGACACGCGTCTCGCCGACGCCTATCTCCGACACCTCACGCCCGAGCGGCTCCGGGGCGAGCGGCTTCACGCCGTGGAGGTCTATCGGTCCCTTCTTCGCCGGGTGGGAACGGATACCTCGGCGACCGCACGATCGCTGTTCCGGCGCCGCGTAGCTCAGCTTGCGCCCCTCATGGCGGACTCGGCGCTGGCCCGAGTCATCGAACAGGACCGTTCCGCCCCCCCAGACACGTGGACCTTCCGGCCCGAGGCCGGCACATCCCTCGTGGAGTGGTGGCGCGGCTTTGACCCGCTCCCGGCCACCGACACAAACGAGCGCCTGGAGGAGCACATAACCCGTCTGACACAGGCCCGGCAGAATTATAGATGCGCGGAGCGAGTGAGTGGGCTCGACGATCGGGGCGTCGTCGAGCTTCGCTTCGGCGCCCCGTACAAACGGCGCTCGCTGGACTACGAGGACGGGGAGTTCTTCCGGGAGGTGTACCGGTTTGGGGTCAATGTGCCGCCGTCCAGCTTTCCGGAGAGCGAACTCTGGCTCTACACCCACATCGACGATTCCGGCTTCTACCTGTTTGCGGAGGAGGACACGTCGGACTGCTTTACGATCGCGACGGCCAATGAGCTGATGCCCTCCTACCTGACGCGGCAGCGGGCCAACTCGGAACGGGGGCTCAACATTGCCTACTCGGCCCTCATGGCCATGCGGGCCATCTACCGCGAGTTGGCCCTCTACCACATCAACTTTAGCAGCCGATACACGGAGATTGCCAACTATGCAGGCTGGCAAGAGATGCAGGCCACGGCGGCCGAGATGGACGAACAGTTCGGGGGAGGCGTCACCGGAGCATCGGACCAGCGGTCCGTGCAGGTGGGGGCGGGGGTGGGACAGACGCGTCGCGTCTTTTCGAGCTCGACCCAGGGATACGGATTCCCCACCCAGTTCGTGACGCGCATGGTGTCGCGGGCGCGACAGGAAGATCGGCGGGCGGCCCAGCGGCGCGAGGAGGCCATGCCGCGCCAGCACACGACCCTGCTCGACGGCTCTGCTCAGCTCCCCGTGTCGGTCCGTACGGCACGCTTCCTGGAGAGGGATGGCACCACGCGGACGGAGGTCTACTGGGGCGTGCCCGCCGCCGCGCTTCCGATGGGGGAGGACGACTCGCTCGGCGCCTCGCTGCTCACCGTCTCGGCGGTCCAGTACAACGAGGACCGCAGCGCTTCCGAGCGCAAGCGTCGCCGGTACCCGGTGGAGGTGGCGTCGGAGCCCAAGGCGCGGATGCTCGTCCCTGAGCCCCTCACGTTCCGCGGCACGACGACGCCTTATCACCTCGGCCTGCAGTGGGGCCAGCATCAACTGTGGCCCACCGATTCCACGTCGTCCCGCGACCTGCGCATGGGGCCGAAGCGACGAATGGCGACGGCCCGCGCGGACTCGATGCGGCCGCTCCGGGCGAGAGGGGCGCAGGTAGAAATGAGCGACGTGAAGGTGCTAGCTGCCGCCGACACCGCCCTCGCCCCCGCCACGTCCGCACAGAAGGCACAGCCCTATCCGTTCCGGAATCTCTCCCCCGACACGCCGCTGCTGCTCTCATTCGAGATCTACCACCTTGCCTACGATACCAACGACCGGACGCGATACACGGTCTCGTACGAGGCGGAGGGCGAGACGAAGCGCGGCTGGACGGAACTCTTTCGCGGCACCGACACGCAGCGCACCACCACCGAGATGACGATGGAGGGCACGTCGCGCCGCACGGACGAGATCATCCGGCTCGACCTGTCACAGATCGAGCGGGACGCGCCGCAGGACGTGCGCGTGACGGTCCGTGTGACCGACGAGGTGGCCGGCACGACCGTCTCCCGTAGCCTCGATTTCGTGCTGCAACCCCGAGGGGCCGGAAACTAAGCGCTCGTCCGCGCTTCCGATGACGAAAGGGGCAATCACACCACGCCCTGCGTCTTCGGTTCTACACACCGGCACGGGACAGCGCTTCGGCGACCGCGTAGTTGGCGCCACTGTGCCACGGGGCACAGACTTGCACCTCGCCTGACGACGAGCCGACGTTCCGGGACGCCCGGACTCTTGGTCGCGTTGGTCGCGACGAATGGTGCCCCGCTGCCGCGTGCTTCGGCGCCTCCTGGGCGGGGCAGCAGAGGGAATGATGCGTCCCCTCGCCGAGCGCACCCAGCAGGTTCTTCGCCGCACGACGGACGCGACGATCAATCTTGCGTCGCCCCCGTTTCCCCGTTGCAACGCTTGGCCTTCCGAACGTCCCCAGAGGAGAATCCTACTGATCCCGCCGACGTTTTCCACCGAAACCCGTGTGATTCGTACCTCATGACTCGTGCATCGGGCGGTCCATGCCGAGTCGAATCTGTCATTGCAGAAGCACAGAGACGCTTCTTGCTTCCTCTCTTGCCCTCATGCTCGATCGACTTCTTGGCCGCGTTCACGACACGAAGCATGGAGCCCCGCTCCTGCGCGGCTATCTCTGGTGGGGCCTGGCCATCCGCGGCGTGCTGCTCGTGGCGCTTGGCACCCTGCTGGTGGTGGAGGGGAACGTGCTGGCCGAGTGGCTGCTCACGACCCGCGTTCCCTTTGTATCGCCGGAAGACGTGAAAGAGTTGACCGCCATCTCGTACGGCGTGATTTTCGTGATCCTGACCGTTGGCACGGGGGCCCGCTGGCGGCTCCTTCATCGGCTCAATGCCATCGAGCAGGCCGCCGTTTCGGCCAATCCCTCGTCCGCCGAGGCGGAGGCGAGCCCCGATGAGTGAAGTGGGGGGCTCCGGTCGAGCGGCGTTCGTCCTACGATTCGCAATCGGTTCCGGGTCTACGTTAAATTGGGGGAGAACACGCGATAATCTTAACGAACGCAGCGGGGAGCGTATGTCCTCTCGATCAAGACGCCAATGTCCATGATGCATCGTGCCTCTTGCTGGCGACCGCTCGGCCTGTCCCTTTTCCTCGCGACCCTGGCCCTCGGCTCCGGAGCCGCCATGGCCCAGCAGGCCCCCGATCCCACGACCCGGGTTTCCCGCCCGACACCGGACAGGCTCGACACCCTCCGTGCCTACATCGACCGCACCTGGGGCCCCCTCACCCGCTCGCACGACGACCTGCTCGAGGCCCTGCCCGACGACAAGATCGACCACGAGCCGGGCACGCCCTGGCCCCTCTACGTGGCGGCGTCCGAGGACACCACCCAG
>PXSY01000161.1 GCA_003023125.1 Bacteroidetes bacterium QH_10_64_19 | reverse complement strand
CCGTGTCTGCCAGTCTTCGTGGGTGAGGCGCTCGTGGATGCGGTTCATCGCAATCTTGATCATGTCCGCCTGCGTGCCCTGGATGGGCATGTTCACGGCCACGCGCTCGGCGGCGCTCCGCTCGTTGCTGTTGGAGCTGTCGATGTCGGGCAGGTAGCGGCGGCGGCCGAGAAGCGTCTCGGCGTAGCCCTTCTCCTGCGCGTCCTCCACGAGCTCATTCAGCAGCTTCGAGACGCCGGGATACGACTGCCGGTACTGCTTGATGATGTCCTGCGCCTCGTCGACCGGCATGCGCATCCGCTGGGCAAGGCCCCACGGCGAGATGCCGTACGGTATGCCGTAGTTGACCTCCTTCGCCTTGCTGCGCTGATCGGGCGTCACCTCGTCGGGCTCGATGCCGTAGACCCGCGAGGCCGCGTCGGTGTGAATATCACCGCCTTCGCGGAAGGTCTCCTGCATCGCCTCGTCCCCGCTCATCGACGCCAGGATGCGAAGCTCAATCTGCGCGTAGTCGGCGGCCAGCAGTTGCCAGCCCTCCTTGGGCACGAAGGCCCGCCGGATCTCGCGCCCGAGCTCCGTGCGGATCGGGATGTTCTGGAGGTTCGGGTCGCTGGAGGAGAGCCGCCCGGTGGCCGTTCGCGTCTGATTAAAGCTCGTGTGCAGGCGATCGGTCTCCGGATGGACCAGTTCGCCCAGCGCGTCCAGGTAGGTGCTCTTCAGCTTGTAGGTGGACCGCCAGTCGAGCACGAGGCCCGGAATCTCATGCTCGGTCGACAGCTCTTCCAGAACGCTCTCCTTCGTCGAGCGCTTGCCGGTCGGGGTTTTGGAAACGACCGGCAGGTCGAGCTTGTCGAACAGGATCTCGCCGAGCTGCTGGGTAGAGTTGATGTTGAACTCCTCTCCGGCCAGCTCAAAGACCTGCTCCTCGATCTCATTAAGGCGCTCCTCCAGGCCGGCGGAGATTTCATTGAGCACCTCGGTGTCAAGGCGGATGCCGGTGTGCTCCATCGCGGCGAGCACATGGACGAGCGGAAACTCGATGTCGTGGGCAATCTCCAGGACGTTCCCGTCGTCCAACTGCGGCTCCAGCTCGTCCGCCAGGCGCAGGGCAATGTCGGCGTCCTCGCAGGCGTAGGGGGCTGCCTCCTCCACATCGACCTCCCGCATCGACTCCCGATCGGTGTCGTCCCCAATGAGGCCCGCAATCGGCACCATCTTGTAGTTGAGCACGCCCCGCGCCACGTCCCCAAGGTTGTGGTTCTGCTCGGGGGCCACCAAGTAGTGGGCCACCATCGTGTCGAAGAGGGTGCCCGCCACGTCCACCCCGTGCCGCTTGAGCAGGAGCAGGTCGTACTTCAAATTGTGCCCCACTTTCCGCGTGTCTTGCCCAAGGGCCGGACGGAGCACGTCCAGCACTGCGTCGGTCGGCGTATCGTCGGGCAAGGGCGTGGGGACGTATGTGGCCGTCCTGGCCGCCCAGCTGAAGGAAAGGCCCACGAGGTCCGCCGTCATCGCGTCCCGCGAGGTGGCCTCGGTGTCGAACGCGTAGCGGGACTGCTCGCCGAGGCGGTCGGCGAAGGCGCGGAGCTCGTCCTCAGTCTCGATGACCTCGTAGTCGACGGCGTCCGGATCGAGCTCCTGGACCTTCTCGTAGGGGCCAAAGTCAAACTCCAAGTCGGGATCCTCGTCGTCTGTCTCCTCCTCTGAACCCGTTTCGCCTTCGAGCCCGAGGCGGTCGACAAAGGAGTCAAACTCCAGCTCTTGAAAGACGGTCGTGAGCTTCTCTTTGTCCAGCTCGTGCCGCTGAAGCTCGTGCCAGTCGAGCCCCACGTCCAGATCGGTGCGGATGCGGACGAGGCGCTTGCTGAGGCGCGCCTCCTCGGCGTGCTCCTGCATCCCCTCCCGCGCCCGTTTCCCGCTCAGGTCATCAGCCTTCTCGATCAGCGTCTCCACGGAGTGGTGCTCGCGCAGCAGCTTCTGGGCCGTCTTCTCGCCGATGCCGTACACGCCCGGCACGTTGTCGCTGCTGTCGCCCATCAGGGCCAGCATGTCGATGAATTGAGCGGGATCAAGGCCATACTCATCCCGAAACGTCTCTCCCGTCTTGATCTCGAAGTCCTGATCTCCCTTGGCCGGCTTGTAGATCGAGACCTGGTCGCTGAGGAGCTGCTTGAAGTCCTTGTCGGGCGACACGATCACGACGTCCGCCCCGTCCGCCTCCGCCTGTGTGGCGAGCGTGCCGATTACATCGTCGGCCTCTACGCCCGACACCTCCAGCACTGGAATGTCGAGCCCCTTCACGATTTCCTTGATGTAGGGAATGTTCTCCAGCAACTCGTCCGGCGGCGGATCCCGATTGGCCTTGTAGTCCTCGTACATCTCCTTCCGAAAGGTGTCCTCCTCCCCCTCGTCGAACACCACCGCGGCATGCTCGATGGAATGATCCTCGATTAGCTTCAGGAGCGAGTTCGTAAACCCGTAGGCCGCGGAGGTATTCTGGCCCTCGGAGTTGATGAGGGGGCGGCTGATGAAGATGTAGTGCGCCCGGTAGGCGAGCGACATCGCGTCGATGAGGTACAGCGCGTTGTCGTCCGGGGCGGCGTCGGGGGGAGACATGCGAGACGAGGAGAACTGGCGGAAGGAACGATGCGTCAGCACCGGGAGCGCGACGCTGAGTTTCGAACACTCATCGGTGCGAAAAGCCGCCCCGTTTAATGCTCGACAGGAGTACGAGGTTCAGGCGCAACGCCGCAGGGACTGTGCGTTTCTCGTTGTTGCTGAATTCTTCCAAGCCCGCACTCCAACGGGAGAATCCGCGGCAATCGCAGCTCGGCCTCGACGGTCCGACATCATTCTGATTCAGTGCGGCGAGCTTGTACGCCCAGGCTCCCACGCCCCCTCTCCCCTGCTTGTCGGGCTGTGTCGTTGATCGGAGGCGGACGAGCCTCCGTCCCGTGAACAGAGGCCCTTGACACACGATCAGCATGCGAGGGGATCCACCGGCGGCCGAAAGCGGTACGTCTGTCTGATTTTGGTCTGTTTCTTCCCCTCTTGCTTTCTCGCGTGCAATGAAGCTCCTTCTTTTTGACATCGACGGGACGCTCGTTCGGGTGAACGGGCGCGGCCGTGAGGCCGTCACCGAGGCCCTCTCGTCCCTGACGGACCAGCCCATCTCCCTGGACGGCGTGCCCTTCTCCGGCCGCACGGACCCGGCCATCATTGAAGCAGTGCTGACTCACAACGACCTGCCCGCAACCGACGCGATGGTCGACGAGGTCATTGCAACGTACATAGAGACGATGCAGGGCGCTCTCCGCCCGGCGGACGTGGAGGTGCTGCCGGGCGTCGCTCCCCTGCTGCCGCGACTCCACGATCACTCCGATCTCCACCTCGGGCTGGTGACGGGGAACGTGGAGCCCATCGCG
>PXSY01000160.1 GCA_003023125.1 Bacteroidetes bacterium QH_10_64_19 | reverse complement strand
CTGGGAGAGTGCCTTGTCGAACTCCTGATTGAGCCCATTGATGACAGTCGCCATGAGCGTCACCGCGGCGATGCCGATGATGACGCCCAGCGTGGTGAGCGTCGAGCGCAATTTGTTTGCCCAGATGGCCTGGCCGGCAATCCGGATGCCCTCTACAACCTCAAAGACGAAACGCCGCATACGTCATCACAAGCAGTCGGGAGAAACGAAAGACCGAAGCCCCGTCGACGCTCCGAACCGGTCCGGAGATTGGCTATCCCCTCGCGTCCAGTGTCCGTTCGGAACTGTCCCTCGTCGCGTGCGGGACAGGCCGATCCGCGCACAGGTTGCAGTTCGTTTTTTCCCTGTGCAGCCTGCCCAACGCCGGGACGACCGGAAGGATGCCCGCCAATCGACGAATTGTCCGTTTCGACCGATGGATCGAAGCCTCTCCCCGACGAGCGGTGCGCTGCTCGCGCGTCATTTGCATCGTTTTCCGAAGTTGCTCACGCGGCACCCCAAACTCGACGTGGACGACGGGGCCGTTCCGGTCGATCGACACGCCCTCGAGCAGATCGCTCATAAACTCGTCCGTCTCTTCGCCGGAGAGGCGCACCGCCGCCATCGCGCCTTTCGACACCTCAACGACGTTCGTGGCACTCTCTTCGTCCCGCATCGTCAGGTAGGCCTCGCCGTCGAGGGCCTCGTCGGTCAGGGTGAGCGAGACGGCCTGTTCGCGAATTCGATTCTGCAGTTTTTCAACCTTGCTGCCGGCGGAGCCGTCGAGGACCGGCGGCGCGTCCGACACGCCGAGCACGCGGTCGGCCCAACCGCTGAGGAACTGCTGGAACCCAGCCTCGGTCCCCTCCGGCGAGCGCGAGGACGACGACGCGGAATCCCGAAGTGCGGTTTGCAGGACGCCGCGCCCTACGAGCCAGGCCGTGGGGCCGTGCCCCACCCGCTCGACGAGCGACATGTACGGCTCATTCTCCCGGAGTCCCCCCGTCTCTGAATGATGGCGGTCCACCATGGCCTCGACGGTCTTGGCGTCCGTCGCCGCGGCAATCGTGCCGCTCCCCAGGAAGGCCAGCGACAGTGTATTCGTCGCCTCCGCTTCATCGCGTTTCCAACTGTCGGCGCGGAGGCGATAGACCGGAACGTCGCGGTACGTCGTGGCCTGCGCGTGCTCGTCCGGCGCACGGTCAACGTACCGGTCCATCTGATCGGGCGTAAGGTCCGCAAACACGACCGCACTGAACGACGACCCGTCCCCGATGGCTCCGTAGACGGCCTTTAGGTCGGTCTCCGGGGTCATGCCGGTGGCGTCGAGAAACGTCTGGAGGCGCGCATTCTCCGTCCGGCGCAGGCTGTCGGCAAGGTTCATCTCCCCGAGTTCGTCAATCTGCTCCATTGCCGTCCCCAGATCGACCATGCCTGCGTAGCGGGGCCCCTCCGGCAGGAGAGAGGTGGCCTGTCGGGTCTGGGCAGGGATGCGGTCGGTCATGCTCATGTAAGGCTCACATCCGGTCAGCCCCAGGGCGAGGATAAGCAGGAACAGCCAGGCGGGAGGTCGGCGGACAGCCATGGTGGACGGACAGTTGTTCGAGGGGTGACGAAACGGCCCTGAGCAGGAACTCTCATCTGATTCCCTCTCCTCAACGTCTGTCCCTCGTTCGAGATGCCGGCCGTACGGCGAGCTGGCCGCCTGGGACGACGAGTTGCCCGATGCCATCCACGGGGAGGCCGCTCCCGTGTCGGCATGGGCCCTCGCGTCCGCAACGGCGCGGAGCGATAGCGGCGGAGACGTGGAGGGATTCGAAGTGTGGTTGGGTCAGGTGCGCCCGGGGGCCTCCCGGCGGACGGAGAACACAATTCGGGCGAGGCGACAGAGAGTCGCGTTCAGAACGCGGTGAATTGCAGTGTTCGGACCGAGGGGGCCTCTACGGGAAGACGCCTCGGGCGCAGATGGCAGACGGACGGCGTCGCGTCTTGTTGCCCCCCTGCCCACCGTGCGATCTGCTTCGTCGAAGAAAGCACGTCTCCTCTACTCGTCCATGACGTGCGCCCGCAGTTTCTTGTCGGACAGGGAGAGCCGATCCCCCTCGTTCGCCTTTGCGTAGAGGGTTTCGGAGCAGACCTTCGTGCTCAGCTCCTCGCACCAGCACGCAAACTCATAGCCGACGGCCCCGTGATCGTCGCCGTAGGCCTCAAACTTGGCCGCCTGGATGCTCTCCTCCGGGGACTCCCCGACGCCCCAGACGGTGCCGGTCGTCTCGTCGTACGTCACCCAGTGAGCCGGGGTCGCAACCTTGGGGGCCTTGCGCACGGGTGTCCCGACGATGGAGGCGTCTCCCTCCACGGGCTCGAATGCCTCTTCGGCGGGACTCCAGACCAGATCGTTGGGGGCGACAGTGCCGTCGGCCTTTTCAACGTACCCGTCGGGAAAAGAGGCCGGCGGGGTGGCATCAGCGCGAACCTGCTTCATGAGTGCGTCTCGGTCGTTCTGGAGATCCAGTGTGCAACGGGGCTGGGAAATGAATACCGACGGTAAAACCTGAGCCGACTACACACCGGGATCTGTCTGCTTGATTCGCCGGGCAGGGCGTCTCGGCAGCGAATCGGCGTCTTTCCACGACTTCGTTACGCCTGCCCCCCTGTCCCTACCGCCCTCAATCTCTCGACAGAAACTCCTGCTCCAGGGTGCGGAGGTCGTCCAGCACGGCCTCGCGCCCGGTCGCCGTCGCCAGGTCGAGGTCGCGAAGATTGGCCGATCCAGTCAGAACGTCGAGCGCCGTCCCGCCCTCCGCGGTCACGACGAGCCCGAGCCGCAGGGGCGTAGTGGCGTCGCCCGGAACCTGACGCTGCCGCACTCGCATCTCGCGGAGGGCGTCGCCAATCGCTTCAAACAGCCACGGTCCCGAGGGATCGTCTTCCGAGGTCGGGAGACCGGTGTCGATGAGGTCGACGGGCGCGCCGCCCGTCCCGACGACGGGCTGCGACGACCGGCGCCCGACAATCGCGAGGTGTGCATTCATACGAACAGGGGACTGTAGGGAACGAAGCGGACGGGTCCGATTGCTTCTCCCTAAGACGCAGCGCGCGAGAGCCGTCGCGGGAAGTATCATCCTGTCGCGTCGAGGAGTGCGTCTACGTTATCGCTGTAGCCCCGGCTCGTCTTCAGGGGGATGCCGCTTTTCATGTGGATCTGGTACGTGCCGTGGTCGAGCGGGCGGAGCTCCTCAATGTAGTCGACGTTCACGATGTAGGAGCGGTGTATGCGCACGAACGACTCGGGCCCGAGCCGCTGTTCGAGTTCTTTCATGGTCTTACGGACGAGATGGGCATCCTCTCCGTCGTGGAGGGCCACGTAGTCGCCCTCCGACTCGACCCACTGCACGTCGTCGACGTCGACAAAGTAGATGCGGTCGCGACTGCGAATCGTAAATCGGTCGATGGGGTCGTCC
>PXSY01000159.1 GCA_003023125.1 Bacteroidetes bacterium QH_10_64_19 | reverse complement strand
TTTGAACCAGCGACCCCCTGCTTGTAAGGCAGGTGCTCTAAACCGCTGAGCTAACCGCCCGACCGATTTGGGATTTTAGACTGTGGATTTTGGATTTAGAGGAGAACGGCGGAATACAAAATCCAAAATCCCCAATCCAAAATCTAAGATAGAAACGGAGCGGGAGACGGGGATCGAACCCGCGACCTTCAGCTTGGGAAGCTGATGCTCTGCCACTGAGCTACTCCCGCTGGTGAGCTTAAGCATGTGTCTCAATGAAGAAGCGTACCGCCGGTTCCAGACGAAGACGCGTGGACACAAGGAGGCTGCGGAGGGGGGATGCAATGGGAGTGTCCGTATGCCTGTCGCATCCCTACGTACACAGCCACCGAAGCCTCCGCTGCGTTCGGACAATTTGACCATGTCTTCGCAGCATCGGGACAAAACATCGCTCCCGACCCGTCGTTAGACCCTATCGCAGCATTTTTTGCACACACCGACCTCACAGTCGTTATGCCGAAGCGCACCTACCAGCCCAGCAAGAAGAAGCGCAGGAAGAAGCACGGCTTCCTGGAACGCATGAAAACGAAGGAAGGCCGAGAGATTATCAAGCGTCGCCGCAAGAAGGGACGCGAGAAGCTTTCGGTGAGCGACGAGGATTCCGGCAAGCCGGTGTAAGCGGTCTGCACTCGTGTCCGACGTTCCCTCCCGTATCGCAGAGCGGCGCCTCACCTTCCCGCCGTCGTACCGGCTGAAGCAACGCCGACTCATCCGGTCGCTTTTTGATCGGGACCGCGACGACGTGCAGACGGTCGCCGTGGGGTGCGTGCGGTTGCTCTATCGCGTCGTCGAGCGCGAGGCCCTCGGGCACGACGTGCCGCTTCAGGTTGGATTTGCCCCGGGCCCCCGTGCCGAGAGCGGCGTCGAACGCAATCGGATTCGGCGGCTCCTCCGAGAGGTCTACCGGGTGCATCAATACGCCCTGGTAGACCCTTTCGTATGTCGGCCCGAGGCACTCATTGTGATGCTCTTGTTTCGGGGCGCGCCCGCGCAGGCCGATGCCTGCATCGAACGCGATCTACCGCACGCGATGCGACAGGTCGCCGAGCGCCTTGGGCACGCCGACATGGACGCGTGCCGGCACGCGTCACCGCGCCCTTGATTTCTACGCCGATTTTGAAATCCCTGTCGGCACGCTGAGAGCCCCCTCCCGTACAGACTCGTCATGCAGACGCTGCAGCCCGGCGACGTTCGACCATCGATAGATGGGGCGCGTCCGATGGGCGTGTGTTTGTATTCACCAATCGCTTTTTGACCCTTGGCCTCTCCGCTTCGCAACGAGCCGGCGCCCGAAGATCAGCGCAACGTGATCATCGCAACCATTCTCGTGGCGGTGATCATGTTCGCCTGGATGTTCTGGTTCAGTCCGCCCCCCGAGCAGCAGACTGCCGCGCCCGCGGACACCACTGAGCAGACCGAGCCGGCCCCTACGGCGGCAGATACCGCCTCGGACGAGGCCCCGGAGGATGCATCGGATGACACGCCGGCCGACACCACGCCCGCCCCAACGGCGGATGCCGACCCGGAAGCGGCCCCGGACCAGGCGACCCTGCCGGAGGCACCGGAGCCCGACTCGGTGACGGCGGCGGCGCTGGACGGGGATGAGCGGTCTATCGTGGTGGAGACGGACCTCTACACGGCGGTCCTGTCTACGAAGGGCGGCACCATCCAGCGCTTTACGCTCAAGGAGCATAAAGACTTCAACCAGGAAGACCCGGTCCAGATTGTCGACACCACGGCCGGGGGGACGCTGTCGCTCTCGTTCACGACCCCTACCCTGCGTCAGGTCGACACGCGGTCGCTCTATTTCCAGGCCAGTACGGATGCCGATACGGTCCGCCTGGAGAATGAGCCCGTCTCGCTTACCTTTGAGGCGTCCCTGGGACGTGGGGCCCTGCGGCAAACCTATACCTTCCATCCGGACGATTACGACCTCGGGCTCTCTATCCAGCAGGTCAATCCGGCCAGCTTCGTAACCGACGAGGGGTACGATCTCGCATGGCACGGGGGCATCCCGTACTCCGAGGGCGGCGACGACCAGCAAGAATTACAGTACAGCGGCCTCTATGCCCAAAACGGGGATGTGATCAAGAGCATTACCCTGTCGGGCAATGACCACAGCGAAAAGCGCCTGAGTGGGGAAGTCTCGTGGTTGTCGGTGAAGAACAAGTACTTCACCGCGGCCTTGATGCCGGACACCCCCGAGCGCGTGCGGGGAGCGACGCTCGTGGGAGACAAGGTGTCGCAGGCCGGAAGCGAGCTGGACGTAAAGAACCTCATGGGCCGTGTCCAAATGCCCCGGCCGCGGGGCAAGTCGCAGGTCGACGAGTTTCACCTCTACGCAGGCCCCATCGATTATTACAACCTCTCCGCCTACGACCGGGGTCTATATGGCATGGTGGACTACGGATGGGACTGGTTTGAGTGGATTACCAAGCCGCTCGCCAAATACCTGTACATTCCGATGCTCACCTATCTCGGCGGGGGACTGCCCGAGGCCACCGTCGCGACGCTGGGGCTGCCGTCGTGGTTTGCGGAAGGCCTCCCGTACGGGCTCGTCGTCATCCTGATGGCTATCCTCATCAAGACGCTCGTGTATCCGCTCACGAAGTCGTCATACCGCAGCATGGCGAAGATGCGGGAGTTGCAGCCGAAGATGCAGGAGATCAAGGACAAGTACGACGACGATCAGGAAAAGCAGCAGGAGGAGATGATGAAGCTGTACCGCGAGACGGGGGTAAACCCGCTCGGAGGGTGCCTGCCGATGTTCCTGCAGTACCCCATCCTCATCTCGCTGTACCAGTTTATTCCAAAGTCCATCCAGTTGCGCCAGAAGAGCTTCCTGTGGGCGCACGATCTCTCGGCGCCGGACAAGATTCTGGAGTTGCCGTTCACCATTCCTTTCTACGGCGACTACGTGGCAGGCTTCACGCTCCTCATGGGCCTGGCGATGATCGTGACCATGCGGGTGCAGTCCACCGGCGGGGGGGCTGCGGGGGGACAGGCCAAGATGTTCATGTACGCGATGCCAGCGGTCATCTTCTTCATCTTCAACCGCTTCGCGTCGGCCCTAAGCCTGTACTACCTCTTCTACAACATCATGACCGCGGCGCAACAGAAGTGGATCAACATGCAGCTGGAGGCGGAGAAGGACGAGGAGGGCAAACTCACCACGCGCACGGACGGGGAGGGCGATGAGGAGCAGGGATTCTTTGCCCGACTCATGGAGCAAGCCGAGAAGGCGCAGAAGCAGCAGGAGGAGATGATGAAGCTGTACCGCGAGACGGGAGTGAACCCGATTGGGGGCTGTCTGCCAATGTTCTTGCAATACCCCATCCTCATCTCGCTGTACCAGTTTATTCCGAAGTCCATCCAGCTGCGGCAGAAGAGCTTCCTGTGGGCGGCGGACCTCTCGGCGCCCGACGTCATCCTGCAGCTT
>PXSY01000158.1:11974-14213 GCA_003023125.1 Bacteroidetes bacterium QH_10_64_19 | reverse complement strand
CGGCTCGGCGGTCCGGGCGTCGAGGTTGCCAGTCGGCTCGTCCATTAGGACCAGGGCCGGCTCGTTCATGAGGGCTCGGGCGATGGCGACCCGCTGCTTTTCACCGCCCGAGAGCGTTCCGGGACGATGATCGGCCCGATCGGCCAGCCCCAGCAGATCGAGCAACTCGCGGGCCCGCGGCGTCACGTCGTCCATCGACCGGTGCTGAATGAGGGCCGGCATCGCCACGTTTTCGAGGGCCGTGAACTCAGGAAGCAGGTGGTGGAACTGAAAAACGAACCCGATGGCCCGGTTGCGAAAGGCCGCCAGCGCATCGTCGCTCTTCGCGAAGAGGTCCTCTCCCTCGAACCGGACGGTGCCGGCGGTGGGACGGTCGAGTGCGCCAAGCAGATGGAGAAGCGTCGATTTTCCCGTTCCACTCTCGCCAACGACCGCCACGATGTCGCCCTCCTGCACCGTCATGCTCAGGTCCTCAAGCACCGTCAGCGGCTCGTCCCCACCGGTGTCGTACTGTTTGACGAGATTGTCGACCGTGAGGAGCGGACCGTCCACGTTGGCGGGAAGGATTGGATGGTGAAGATGAGAATTGGGACCGTGTCCGACGGTGGGATACTGGTAAACGCCCAAACAGTATTTTATATTACGTATTTCGTACTGCGTATCTTGTGACCCTGCCTCCATGTTCGAGACGGATACGCAATACGCACTACGCAACTTAATCGCCCCGCTCCAGACCGTACTTGTTGAGCTTGTTGTAGAGATGCGACCGCTGGATGCCGATGGTCTCGGCCGTCTGGCTCACGTTCCAGTCGTGCTCGTGGAGCTTGTGCTGGATGAAGCGCTTTTCGAACTGGTCGCGGGCGTCGCTGAAGTCGTCGTACGCCTCGACGAGCTCCTGCGTGGCCCCATCCCCCCCCGCGCCCGGCTGCACGAACTGATCAATGTCGGCAACCTCGATGGTCTCGTCCGCCACCAGAATGAGCAGCCGCTCGATCACGTTGTGGAGCTCCCGCACATTGCCGCGCCAGTCGTAGCGCTTTAGTCGCTGAACGGCCTCCTCGGTAAAGTCCTTGGGCGGAAGGCCGTTGCGCTGAGCCACACGCTCGGCAACGTGACGAGTGAGCAGGGGGATGTCGTCCCGACGCTCCCGAAGGGGGGGCACGTCAATGAGGATGACCCCGATTCGGTGATACAGGTCTTCGCGGAAATTGCCCTCCTCAATCTCCTCCATGAGGTCCTTGTTCGTTGCGGCCACCACCCGCACGTCCACCGAGATGCTGTGCTCGCCGCCCACCCGCTCGATCTCATCCTCCTCCAGCACCCGCAGCACCTTGGCCTGCGCCGAGAGGCTCATGTCCCCAATCTCATCGAGAAAGAGGGTCCCCTCGTGGGCCTGCTCGAATTTGCCGATGCGCTGCTGGGTCGCGCCCGTGAAGGATCCCTTCTCGTGCCCAAACAGCTCGCTTTCGATCAGCTCGCTCGGAATGGCGGCACAGTTGACCTCGACCATGGGCTCTTCGGCCCGGGCCGACTTGTAGTGGATCCACTTGGCCACCAGCTCCTTGCCGGTGCCATTTTCGCCCGAAATGAGCACCCGCGCTTCGGTCGGGGCCACCCGCTCGATGGTATCCTTGACCTCCTGGATGGCGTCGCTCTCCCCAATGATGGGCGGCAGGTCGCCGGTGTTCTGCTCGGTGATGGCCTGTCGCATCCGCCGGTTTTCCACCTCAAGCTGGCCGTGGTCCAGGGCGTTGCGCACCGTCACCAGGAGCCGATTGAGGTCCGGCGGCTTCTCGATAAAGTCATAGGCCCCCAGTTTGGTCGACTCCACGGCCGTCTCGATGGTGCCGTGGCCGCTGATCATGAGGACGGGCACCTCGTAGCCCTCGTCGGCGATCGTTTCGAGGACCTCCATGCCGTCGATCTTCGGCATCTTGACGTCGAGGATGACGAGGTCGTACACGTTCTCGCGGAGGGCAGACAGGGCCTCTTCCCCATCGACGGCCTCCTCAACGTCGAAGTCTTCGTACTCGAGAATTTCGCGGAGCGTCCGACGAATACTTGCTTCGTCGTCGACAACCAAGATCGAAGGCATCCTACAAAGCTAGGCTCGTCCAGAGAACGTGAGACCGCGACGATACAGCCCCCCTCTCCAGCCCCGTACAGGATCGGCCCGCCCCAACTGTCAAACCGCTCTCCGCACGCACAGGTCTCGCGGACACTACGAGGACGTCATCTC
>PXSY01000158.1:3516-11878 GCA_003023125.1 Bacteroidetes bacterium QH_10_64_19 | reverse complement strand
GCACTCGCCCCAATAAAGTCGCCGCTCTTGTCGTATCGCTGGAAGTATTTCAGGGCCCGGTCATACTCCTCAAGCTGGTAAAGAGAGTTGGCCGCATAGAAGGCCGCCAGATTGCCAGCGTCCGTGTTGCTGTAGTCGTCCGCAATGGTAAGAAGTCCCGCCCGATTACCCACCCCGTCGAGGGCCTGCTGGTAATTTCCCTGGTCGTAGACGGGAAGAATCTTCCCCAGTTGCTCGTTGGCGACCTGCTCTTGCTGCTGGTGATAGTAGATGTATCCCGGAATGGCCAGGACGAGCACGAGGAGTGCCACTCCAAGCCCCTGCGCCAGGCGCTTGTGTTCGTCGTAGAAAAGGAGGGCTCGAGCATAAAGGTCGACAAAGATGTTCTGCCGGAGCTCCTGACGGCGAGACGTTTTTTCGGGAGTTTGGAGGGCAGTCATGTGCAGCAAAACGTTTCAGAAGTCAAGCGGAGGCGAATCCAGCACGCCCGGAAAAGTGGGACGCACGGTCGAGGAAATTGCTCGACATGCCGACTGCCGTTTAACGCACCGCCCTTCTCTCGTTTCCGAACGGATATGGTCGACCGCCACCGGGGATGCTTTTGCATGTGATTTTTACCAAGGAGACGACTGGATATTTTATAACTTAGGGATGCTTTCCTTCCGGCGTTGCTTCCTGTTCGGACTCCCGATCGACGGATGATCGACTCTCAATCAGAACTTGGATCCTTCAGGCGTTCCCGCCAAGAGAGCCACAGGCGACGCTTTTTGCGGCGACCCGGGCATGGGAAAGAACCCACATCCGGCGTGGCCGCGTCGACGCCCGTCGGGCCGTGGACCATACCGGACCGCCACTCGTGGAGTGCGAGAACTAGGAATGTCCCGAAGCGATCCGCCGAGGAGGACTGCATGCCTGGACACCGCACGGATCAAGACAGGGACCTGCGCCGCCGTCGCGGCGTGTCGCCTTCATTTCGACTGTCGAACTCATACTGAACCTGATTTATGTCTATCAAGCTCGGAATTAACGGATTCGGCCGCATCGGGCGGCTCTGCTTTCGCGCCCTTTTGGAGCGGGAGGAGCGTGACATCGACATCGTGGGAGTCAACGACCTGACCGATGCCGAGACCCTTGCGACCCTCCTGAAATATGACACAGTACACGGGCAATTTCCGGGCGAGGTGGGCCTGGATGATGACGCTCTTGTGGTTGACGGGGAACGGTTTCCGGTCTTCAGCGAAAAAGATCCAACGGCGCTCCCCTGGGGCGACCTTGACACGGACGCAGTGATCGAGTCCACGGGCGTCTTTCGGACCCGCGAGAAAGCCGCCCAGCACCTGGAGGCAGGGGCCGATAAGGTCATCATTAGTGCCCCGGCGAAGAGTGAGATCGACGCAACCGTCGTCCTGGGCGTCAACGACAACATCCTGACCGGAGACGAGGAGGTCGTCTCTAATGCCAGCTGTACGACAAACTGCCTGGCACCTCTTGTGAAGGTCCTCGACGACGCGTTCGGGCTCAAGAGCGGCCTCATGACCACCGTCCACGCGTACACGTCGTCCCAGAACATCGTGGACGGCCCGCACGGTGACCTGCGCCGCGCCCGCACCGCCGCCGAGTCGATCATTCCCACGACGACCGGCGCCGCCAAGGCGGTCGGCTCGGTCCTGCCGCACCTCGACGGCAAGCTCGACGGCATGGCCATGCGCGTGCCCACCCCCGACGGCTCGGTGACCGACCTCACGGCGACGGTCGAGCAGGACGTAACGGCCGACGACGTAGACGGGGCCTTCCACGAAGCGGCCACCGACGGCGATCTCTCCGGCGTCCTGGGCTACAGCGAAGACCCCATCGTGTCGCGCGACATCATCCACGAACCGCACTCCTGCATCTACGACGCGCCCTGGACGAAGGTGGCGGGCTCGCAGGTGAAGGTCGTGGGCTGGTACGACAACGAGTGGGGCTACGCAAACCGGACCGTGGAGCTCGTGGAACGACTCTTGGCCGAGTCTGCCTAAGCGGCTCTCCTCCCCGTTCCGGTTCCGCGATCCACTCCGTCCGGGCCCGATCGGCGGATCACTCGCTCTGTCGTCCAATCCCTTCTCCCCATGTCCAAGCTGACCCTCGATGACATCGATGTCCGCGGCCAACGCGTTCTGATTCGCGTCGACTTTAACGTCCCGCTCGGGACCTCCGAGGATGGAAGCCCCTGCGTGGAGGACGACACCCGCGTCCGGGCGGCCCTCCCGACCATCCGTCACGTCCTCGACAATGGGGGTAAGGCCATTCTCATTAGCCACCTCGGCCGTCCCGGCGGGCAGCCCAATCCCGACCTGAGCCTGGCCTGCGTGGCCGATCATCTCGACACGCTGATCGAGGAGCGCGTCCGGTTCTCCAGCAACACGGTTGGGGGGACGGTCGAGCAGATCGTCGACGGCATGAGTGAGGGAAGCGTGATCTTACTGGAGAACACGCGCTTCGACGCCGACGAAAAGGCCAACGACGAGGACTTTTCGGAGGCTCTGGCCAGCCTGGCCGATGTCTATGTCAACGACGCGTTTGGGGCGGCACACCGGGCCCACGCCTCGACGAACGGGGTGGCTGACGTCGTCGATGTCGGGGTCATGGGCCGACTCATGGAAGATGAACTCAACGCCCTCAGCCGGGTGCGCGACCATCCCGACCACCCACTGGTGGCCATTCTCGGCGGATCCAAAGTGTCCGATAAGCTCGGCGCGATTCGCACCCTCTCGCAGACGGCCGACCGTCTGCTCATCGGCGGGGCCATGAGCTACACGTTCCTCCAGATGCTGGGCCACGAGGTGGGAGAGTCGCGCATCGAAACCGACCGGCTCGACACCGCCGAGTCGCTCTACAAGGACGCCGAGGACACGCTCGTGTTGCCGAGCGACCACGTAGTGGCGGAAGAACTCGACGCGGATGCCGAGTCGTCCGTTGTGGACGGAGACATTCCCGAAGGCCAGATGGGCCTCGACATCGGCCCTGCGACCATCGACACCTACCGGGACCTTATTCTCGATGCCGCCACGGTCGTATGGAACGGCCCGATGGGCGTGTTCGAAATCGAGCAGTTCGCGAAGGGCACGATGGCTGTCTCCAACGCGGTGGCCGACGCCACCGACGAAGGGGCCTTTTCTGTGGTGGGTGGCGGCGACTCGGTCTTGGCCCTCGGACAATCCGGGTGTACCGACCGCATCAGCCACGTCTCCACCGGCGGGGGCGCGCTGCTGACCTTCCTCGAAGGCGCCCCCCTCCCTGGCATCGATGCCCTCACAGAGAAGTAGGCAGTCTCGTCCCGGAGGAGCCCGCCGCGGCACCGGCCGTGTTGAGCGACGACCGGGCCCGCAACGCTACTGCCCCGATCATCGCGCGAGAGGGCAGCGGATGGGCCGGAGCCTCCTTGAAAACATCTGTCCGAATCGCCCCGTCTCGCCCATCTTCGAGCACCCACAGCCTCCGTCCGTCGTCTCGTCATCCCGGAACGATTGCAGGCGCGTGAGAACGTCTATGAAGTGGGTCCTGCTTGCTGTGCTCGGCCAGTCGCTCGCACGCGTCGACACAGTCTTCAGAAACTTCTCCACGGATTGGTAACCGGTCTGTCCGTCGTTGATGTCCCATCCCGCCCTTTCCGTCTCCTCGCTGTCGAAAACCTACCGCACAGGCCTGCTGCGTCGCTCGACCGTTGAGGCGCTCGCGGAGGTGTCCCTGGAGGTGGAGCAGGGGGCCATCTTCGGTCTTCTGGGGCCCAATGGGGCCGGGAAAACCACGCTCGTCAAAATCCTGCTCGGGCTCGTCGCCCCCACGAGCGGCACGGCTCACCTCTTTGATCGTCCCGCCGGCGATCCCGCTGCCCGGGACCGAATCGGCTTTGTCCCGGAAAACCACCGCTTCCCCGGATTCTTTACTGCCGTACAGACGCTGCACGCGTACGGCCGCTTGGCCGACGTGCCGCGGGACGTGCGTGCGGAGCGCATCCCGGGTCTCTTGGAGCGTCTCGACCTAGATGGACGGGGGGACTCGAAGGTCAAAACCTTCTCGAAGGGCATGCTCCAGCGGCTCGGGCTGGCGCAGGCGCTGCTCAGCGATCCCGACCTGCTGTTTCTCGACGAGCCCACCGGGGGCGTGGATCCGGTAGGCCGCCGGGCCATCCGCGACATTGTGCTGGAGCTGCGGGACGAAGGCAAAACGATCTTTCTCAACTCGCACCTGCTCTCGGAGGTGGAAAAGGTGTGTACTCAGATCGCCATCCTGCGGGACGGGTCGCTGGTGCGACGGGGAAGCGTGGAGGAGCTCACCGCCGTCGAGCGGGTGTACGAACTCGTGGCCACCCCGGTCCCCGACCCTCTACTGGACGATTCCGACTTTGCCCTCCGCCCCGCGCCTGACGGCTCCTCCTCTACGGCTCCTCCTCTACGCCTGACCTGGAGCAGTACCGCGTGCGTGCCGACGACCGAACCACCCTGAATGCCGTGCTGGACCGCCTGCGACGCGCGGAGGTGGAGATTGAGTCCATTACTCCACTGCGGCAATCCCTCGAAGACTACTTCATCGACGTGGTCGACACTCCTTCGTGATGCGTGAGAACGTTCGCAATACGCGACCCAGGCAATGGGGTCCAGCCGTTTGCCCTTATGACGGCCGACTGCGGACGGCGGACCGCTGATTTTGCTATTCGCGGCGGTCTGGGACCGAAGGCCATCCCGCGTGGCGGTCATACCCTCCCTCCACGCGAGACGTTAGCGCCCAACGCTGGACACTCAACGCCCATACTCAAAAACGCCCACACGCAAAATGCGTCCACTGCTCGGGCTGATCCTCATCACATTTCGGGAGCTCTGGGCCCGGAAGATCGTCCTCGGCCTCTTCATCGTCAGTTCCCTGGTGTTGCTGGCCGTGACGTTTGCCCTCAACCTGGACGTAGTGGAGGGCTCACTGGCCGGGATTCGGCTCTTCGGACAGGAGGCGGCGCCCGAAGACATGGCCAACGAGGACGGGCCGCCGCTCACGCTCGACCGGGTGGTCGTCGCTGTGGAGTCGGTCGTGGCCGGGGTGGCCTACTGGATTGGCATCCTGCTGGCCCTTTTCGCCTCCGCCTCCCTCTTTCCCGATCTGCAGTCCGCGGGACGGGTGGAGCTACTGCTGTCGAAGCCCATCGGCCGCGTGCAGGCCCTGTTCGGACACGTGCTGGGCGTGTGGAGCGCCATCGGCATCCTCACCGTCTACCTCATGGGCGGGGTCTGGCTCATCATGTCCTTCAAAACGGTGGAGCGCCATCGCCGTGCTCACCCTCTACCTCATGGGCGGGGTCTGGATCATCATGTCGCTGAAGACGGGCGTGTGGAATCCACGGTTCCTGCTCTCGCTCCTCATCGTGGTGGGCATGTTCGCGGTCATGTACGCGGCCGTCACCCTGATGGGGGTGTGGACCGAAAGCACCGCGCTGGGCCTCATCGTCTCCTACGGCCTCATCTTCGTGTCGATGGTCCTGGCAGCGGCCGACCAGATCAGCCCGACGCTCGGGCCCGTGGGCCAACCGGTGTTCTGGGGATTGTACCATACCCTGCCCAACTTCACCGAGGTCACCCAGATCGTCTCGACCCTCGCAAAGGGGGAGACGGTGGACTCCTGGTACCCATTCTTTTCCTCGCTCCTCTTCGGTGCCGTGGCCTACGGCGCAACCGGCGTCTGGTTTGCCCGGCGCGACTTCTGAGACCAATCCCGCGTGCCCCGTTGAGCATGGACGTATGGACGCAGGAAAGTGTGAGCGCACCTCCATACGTCCACACTTCCGCACGTCCGTACCCGAATCCTGTAAGCGGATTCGGTGTGAGCCATAGACTTCTCCCGGCGCGTTTCCTACATTTCGGGTACGCACGTCCACTCACCGCATCCTCCCCAATCCCATGGTCTACCAAACCCCCAATGCCCTCGATTTTCAACTGAAAGCGCTTCCCGCCCTCCCCCGCCCGAATCGGGTGGTCCTTACGACCCCGACACACTTCGACATTGAGTATGTCATCAACCCCCACATGTCGGAGAATGTCGGAACGGTGCACAAGAAGGTAGCATGGCAGCAGTGGAAGGCCGTCCGCGCGGCGTACACCGCCCTCGACAAGCCCCCAGTCGTGGTCAACGGCCAGTCCGGACTGCCGGACATGGTCTTCTGCGCAAACCAAACCCTTCCGTTCTACGACCCGGCGGACGAGAAGAAGGGAGTCGTGCTTGGCCGCATGCACAGTGAGCATCGGGAAGACGAGGTGCCGTACTACGCTCGCTTTTTCGAAGACCAGGGATACCGGGTCGAGACCCTGCCGGAGGATCTGGAGGCGGATTTCGAAGGGATGGGCGACGGCCTCTGGCATCCGGGCCGACGCCTCTTGTGGGGGGGATACGGATACCGGACGAGCCTGGAGGCCTACGAGGCCCTGAGCGACCTTCTGGACATCCCGATCGTCGCTCTTCGCCTCACCGAGCCGGACTACTACCACCTCGATACCTGCCTTTGTCCTCTCGACGCGGAGCATGCGCTCGTAGCGCCCGAGGCGTTCGACGAGGCCGGACTGGAACTCATTGCGTCGCTCTTCGACACCCCCATCGAAGTGCCGGACCACGAGGCCCGCCACCAGCTCGCCTGCAACGGCCACTGCCCGGACGGGACCCACGTCTTGATTCAGGAAGGCTGCGAACGAACGAACGAGCGGCTCCGGGAGCACAACTTCGTTCCGGTAGAACTTGACACCAGCGAATTCCTAAAGGCGGGCGGATCGGTCTTCTGCATGAAACAGATGATCTGGTGAGCACACCGAATAGGTTGAAACAGGGACCCCGGCAAACACACGGACGAAGACAAGTGGCACGGCGAAGCCAACTCGTGTGCATAGCCCGATTGGATTTACGCGGCACGCGCGTGGGGCCCGAGCACAAAGTGCACGCTGCGACACGCGCAGTACCTGTCCTCAACGGAGCAATCTGTTTCTCTTCTCTTTCCCGTGCAGTGAGCATGCCCCGCCTCATCTCGATCATCATTCCGGCCTTGAACGAGGAAGACACCATCGGCCCGACCCTGCGGCGAATTCACTCCCAGGAGGGCCCGGTCGAGGTTCTCGCCGTGGACGGTGGCTCGGACGACCGAACCCGAGACCGCGCCCGCTCTGCCGGTGCAACGGTCTTGCGGGCCCCGAGAGGACGGGCGGCGCAGATGAACCATGGGGCTCAGCACGCGTCGGGCGAGATCTTTCTGTTTCTCCACGCCGACACGCTCCTGCCCCCAAACGGACTGGCGTTGATCCGACGCACCCTTAATGATTCCCGCGCATCCAGCGGCACGTTTCGGCTTCAATTCGACGAGTCCACCGCACTCCTCCGCGTCTACGCCCGGTGCACCCACCTCCCGTGGATTCGGCTCTGTTTCGGGGATCGCGGACAGTTTGTACAGCGGTCGACCTTCGAGGCCGTGGGCGGCTTCCCAGACTGGCCCCTCTTCGAAGACCTCGAGCTGGCGGCGCGTCTCCACGAGCACGGCGGCTTCCGATTTCTCGACACGGCCGTAACCACCTCGGCCCGCCGTTTTCACCGACAGGGCCCCGTCCGCCAACAACTCCGCAATCTATACCTGTGGAGCCACTATATGTGGGGCACTGACCCCGAGCGGGTCGCGCACCTCTACCACGCCCCCGACCCGACGCCGAAGAAACAACCATACTCGTAGTGGCTTGCCTACGCAGAAAGTAAATTTTTCGTAACGAGCCTTGCGTTTCTACGACTCTAGTAATACTAGATAAGTAGTATAAAATCAGAGAAACGCCCCGATATGCAACGCAAATCCCTGACTCATCTCGGCGAGACCGAAATGGAGGTGCTCCACCACGTGTGGGACCTCGGCGAGGCCACCGTGGCCGACGTGCGCGAGCGCATCCTGGAGGATCGGGAGGTGGCCTACACCACGATCATGACGGTGCTAAAGAAGCTGGCCGAAAAGGGCTACCTCGATTACCACAAGGAGGGCCGCTCGTACGTGTATCAACCCGCCCAGACACCCAACGAGGTGCAACACAGCCTCCTCCGACGCCTGATGGACAAGGTGTTTGAGGGGTCTCCGTCGGCGCTGGTGCAGACGCTCGTGCAGCGGGAAGACCTCTCCGACGACGAGCGGGCGGAGATTCGGGCACTCATCGATGCCCTCGACGAACAAGACGCCGATCCCGATGACACTGGCTCCGATTCTTGACATGCTGGCCGACTTGGGGGCGGCAACGGCATCTCCGCTATGGCTGCCGGTCGCAGCCTGGACCGCCCTCGCCCTTCCGCTCTGGGTCCTCTTGGAGCAAACGGATCGCCTGCA
>PXSY01000158.1:0-3489 GCA_003023125.1 Bacteroidetes bacterium QH_10_64_19 | reverse complement strand
CCCCGACACATCGGCCCTCGTGCTCCCCGCGGCCGAACCGACAACAGGATCAGCCTTAGAGTCCACCTGGCAATGGGACCATGCGATCGGCGCGCTGACAGTCCTCGCGCTCGCGGTGGGGGTGTTTGAGCTGGGTCGGCTCGGGATGAATGCCGCGGCCCTGGGCCGCGTCCGGGGCATTGTCGCGCCCACCACTGCGCCGTCGTTGCAGGAGGAGCTAGATCGGCTGATGGACCGATTGGACGTTCGTCGGCCGGTGCGGGTCTGTGCTTCCCCGATCACCGCAGTCCCGGTCACACTGGGCGGAGTCCGGCCCGTGATTCTGGTACCCGAGCGGTTGACGGACGCCCCTGACGCGTTCCGCATGACCCTCCGGCACGAGCTGGTCCACATCCGCCGCTGGGATGACGTTGCCCAGTTTGCAGAGCGGGTGGTCGCGGCCGTGTTCGCCGTCCACCCGCTGGTCGGTCGGCTTCGCCGTCGGATCGACGAGGCGCGGGAGCGAGCCTGCGACGCGGCGGTCCTCAACGACGGACAGACCCCTGCAGGCGACTACGCGCGCCTCTTGGCCACCTTTGCCGACGGCAGCGGCCCCCGTCGCCTCGGGGCGCTTTCGCTTTCCGAATCGCCCTCCTCCCTCACAGACCGCCTGTCCGCCATGCGCTCTTCGATGCCTTCGCTTCTCTCTTCCCGCATTGCCCTCGGCACTGCCCTCGTGGCGGTCGGCCTCGCGCTTTCGCTCGGCGTGGTCGCCTGCTCCGACAGCGTCGCGCCCTCCGCCTCCACAGACGATCCCGCCACTACAGAGTCGTCCTCGGCCTCCACCGAAGACGGCGAGGTGCTCACGGTCGTCGAAGACCCGCCCGAACTCGTAGGCGGGATGAGCGCCCTGCAGGAGTCGATCAGCTACCCGGAGATGGTCAAAGAAGCCGGGATCGAGGGCCGGGTGATCATTCAGTTCATCGTGGACCAAGATGGAAATGTGACGAACCCGAAGGTCACACGCGGCGTCCATGAGGCGCTAAATCAGGCGGCCCTCGACGCCGTGAAGGAGCAAACCTTCAAGCCCGGAAAGCAGGAAGGGCAGTCCGTTCCAGTACAGATGTCATTGCCGGTGACCTTCCGGCTCGACGGCGGACCGCGTGATGAATCTGATGAGTCCAGTGCCACGTCCGAGACTAACTCCGGCGGGCTCCTCTTCGAGAAGGCTGGTATTCAGGTTGTTCGCGTCCTTGTGAACGCAGAGGGCGATCTCCTCCTCGACGACGAGCAGGTCAAGGCCTCCAATCTGACCGATGCGGTCCGCCAGCGCATCACCAAGGACGCCGCCCGTGCCGTTCTTCTGCATGACGACGCCGCCCCAACCGACCGCGTCGCTGCCGCCAAGTCCAATCTCAGCGCTCTTGACCTCCAGGAGGTATACATCAAGAGGGTAGAGTAAAGGCTCTACGCAACGTGCCCTCCTAATCATACTCACACGAATAAAAAGAGCGCCAAGCCTATGCCTCAAGGCTTAGCGCTTCGATCTTCTCTTCTCGGGTTCTACCGCACCACCTGCCGGGCCGGGTGATCGGGATCCGGTTCGGTGACGCCCCGCTGGGCCGGGTCGCCCTCGCGGCGCAGGCTTCGGTTCCAGTACCAGATGCCCACACCGAAGAGCAGTGCGGCGCCGAAGGCCATGAATCCGTTCATTCCCGCGATGCGCATCTGCGTGTCGACGATGGGGGTGGCTTCGATGGACTCCGTGATGGCGATATCGCGGGGACCGCCGGGATCCACGCGCACCGCGAGCGTCTCCTTGTCCAGAAGCACGGGCACGATGCCGTGCGGGAGCGACATTTTCTTGCGGGTAAGCGTCGATCCGTCCGGCAGGGGAACCTGGAGGCTGATGTAGTCGAACGTCACGTCCGCCCGGTTGTCCTTGTGGACTTCCAGCACCTTGGCCGTGGCCGCCGTTCCCTGCGTCTTGGTGGTATGGAGATCGTACGCCACTTTCCCCTGGTGCAGAGCCATCCCGAGGAAGAAGAGCGGAAGGAGCCAGGCAATGCGGGCGATCCACGTCGTCATTGAGCCACGGTGATCAAAGAGAGTCCAGACGAGTGCAGGTTGACGGCCCCGTTCGGGTCTACTGACGGCGGACCGCAGACCGCGGACCATCAGTTTCTATCCGCCGTCTCGCTGGAAGTAGCATGTCGAGGCGCAATTTGTGTCGGCTAAACGGACCAACAGCACCGTTGATCGTTCTTCGGCGGGGATTGTGGGTGAAAACCGACGGCGACGGTCCGTCGGTCGGGCGTTACGAGAGGAAGAGGTACGGCTTCCAGGTGTCCTCGATTTCCCCGGCAAAGTCCCGCAGGAACATGACGTAGCTGGGCCGGAAGGGGCGTCGCGTCAGCTCCATTCCCGCCTCTTCCGGTGTCGAATCCCCCTTTTGATTGTTGCACGTCACACAGGCCGCCACGAGGTTCTCCCACGTGTCGCGTCCCCCGCGCGACTTGGGCACGATGTGGTCAATGGTAAGGTTGGCCTGCGCCCCGCAGTACTGACAGGTATTTTGATCCCGCTTCAGCACGTTCTTGCGGGACAGCATAACGCGCTTGTACGGGACATTTGCGTACTCCTTGAGCCGCACGATGCTCGGCCACGGCATCTCGACGCTCGGTGACCGGACATGCTGCTCCTCCGCCGCCTCTACGAGGTGCACCTTCTGGAGGTGCATGAGAACGATGGCGCGCTCCACGCTGCACACCGTGAGCGCGCTATAGTCTTGGTTTAGAACGAGGACGTGTCCGTTCATGGCACGTGCACCTCCCGTGCGACGGTGCCTCTCGACGTTCCGGCGAGAGACTGGGGACCCAACACGACAATCTCAGAAGCGGTGTTGAAGAGGAATGCCTCCACCGGGCAGGCCGGTGTCTATTTGAGGAGATAGCGCTTCGTGCACCCGATCAGTCCGTATCGGGCCCGTTCGGCTTTGTTTCTCTCTGAAGCAGAGCGGACACGAGAAATTGTAACATTTGTTGCTCCTTCGTGTCCGGAGCCCGGTCGGGCTCGACAGAGCCATTATCTTGAAGACGCGTCGCCTTCGTCCACCCGCAGCCGACCGAGCACGCGCTGCCATGCGGCCGGTGGGTCGGCCTCGAACTGCAGGTGCTCCCCAGTGGTCGGATGCGTGAATCCGAGCCGGAATGCGTGCAGCGCCGGATGCGGGAGCACGTTGAATAACTTCCTGAAAAATGTCCGCCGCGCTTTGCTTTGCGTGCCGTACCGGACCGTTTGTCCGCCGTACTTGGGATCCCCGAGAAGTGGATGGCCCTGCGAGCGAGCGTGGACGCGAATCTGGTGGGTCCGCCCGGTCTCCAACTGAAACTCGACGACGGAGGTGTGGGCAAGCTCCTCGATGGTCTCGTAGTGCGTGACGGCCCACTTCCCGTCCTCCTCCGGCACCACGGCCATGCGCTGCCGGCGCTTCGGGTCGCGCCCAATGGC
>PXSY01000157.1:2614-6116 GCA_003023125.1 Bacteroidetes bacterium QH_10_64_19 | reverse complement strand
CGGGTGGATCCACATCGCATGATGGTCCGGATGCGTGCCTTGGAGAAAGGGCTCAAACGACTTGCCCCCATCTTCGCTCATCGTGACGTTCCCGTGCAGGCTGTAGACCCGGTTCGGATTCTTGGGGTCTACGCGCAGGTCGGCGTAGTAGAACGGCCGCCCCCCGATCTGCCCCATGTCATCGTTCATCATGCGCCAGGAGCTGCCCCCGTCGTCGGAGCGATAGAGCGCATTGTTTTTCGACTCGACGTAGGCGTACACCCGATCCGGGTTGCTCGGCGCGATGGCGAGCCCCATGCGGCCGAGCTCCCCTTTCGGCAGGCCGTCTTCGTGAGTGATCTCGTCCCACGTCTCGCCCCCGTCGTGTGTCACGTAGAGCCCGGAGCCCGGCCCGCCCGACTCGAAGAACCAGGGCCAGCGGCGGTACTGCCACATGGCGACAAAGAGCTTGTTGGGATTCTCCGGATCCATCACCAGATCCGCCACGCCCGTCTTCTCGTCGACGTAGAGCACGTTCTCGAACGTCTCGCCCCCGTCGGTCGTCTTGTAGACGCCTCGCTGCTCGTTGTATCCCCACGATGCCCCCTGCACTCCGATGTAGGCCACGCCCGACTTGTCGGGATGCAGGAGGACGCGGTGGATGCTGCGAGAGTCCTTGAGTCCGAGGTGGGTCCACGTCTCCCCACCGTCGATGCTCTTATAGAGTCCCGTGCCCGGGTTCTGGCTATTGCGGGGGTTGCCCTCGCCGGTGCCCACCCAGATGACGTCCGGGTTGTTGGGGTCGACCGCCACGGCCCCGATGGAGGTGGCCGGCTGGTCGTCAAAGATCGGCGTCCAGTGGATGCCGCCGTCGTTGGACCGCCAGAGGCCGCCGGAGGCCGTGCCGGCATAAATGACGTCGGGGTTGTCGGTCCGAGCGTCGATGGCGGTGACGCGCCCGCTCATGCCGGCAGGGCCGATGCTGCGAGCCTCCATGGCGGACAGCTTCTCCACATCGAGCGACTGCCCGAGGGCCGGCCCCGTGCCGACCAGAAGTGCGAGAAGGACGCCCGAGAACAGAAGCGTACGAATCGACATCGTGCGACGAAGGGTCATGAGAAACGTACAATGGAGTGGCCCCTGGAATCAGTACGCTCGTGAATCTAGGAGTTGGCGAGCCCCTCTTCAAGGAAAACTGCTCCTCGAGCGGCGTCTATTCGCCGGGCACCTTCGTGCCCATTGAGCGGAAGGTCCGGGGCGTCGGCCCCGGCGGCGTTCAGGAGCGTCCGGTAAATGTCGGGACTGGCGACCAGCTCATCGGTGTCGACCCTGGCCTCAATCTGGCCGGGCCGCCGGATCATGGCCGGCGCGCGGGCGTCGCCCTCGTAGCTGGTGGCCTTGGCCCCGCGGAGCGGCCCCGTCGTGCCCTGGTGCCACGGCTTGTTGCCCGCCTGCAGCATCCGGTCCGGCAGGTTGAGCCACGGCCCATTGTCTGAGGCAAAGAAGACGATCGTGTTGTCCGCGACACCCTGCTCGTCGAGCGCGGCCCGCACCCGCCCCGCGCTCCAGTCGACCGTCTCAATCACGTCGCCGTAGAGCCCAGCGTCCGACCGGCCTCGGACCTCCTCGGTCGTATGAATGGGCAAGTGTGGCACGTTGTAGGCGAGGTAGTAGAAGAAGGACTGCTCCCTGCCGCTGTGCGCCTCGATGAAGTCCGTCGCGTCTGTAGTACAGCGGACTGTCAGGGAGTCCTGGTTGAGCGGTAGGAAGCGCTCTTTCTGGTGGCCGAGATGCCACTTGCCCGCCATGCCTGTGGCGTAAGCCGACACTACTCAGCACCTCCGCCAGGATGCGTTCCTCTCATTACGGACGGAAAATCTCCTTTTCCACTCTCCCCCATTCCCCTACCCTCCCCCGACAGAATCGGATCGTCGGAGGCAAATGAGCTTCCCGCCTCCCGCCAGCGGCCCAACAGGCGATTGTCCTACGTGTCACTCCCGAAACAGAATGTTCTTCAGCACGAACCAGACGTTTTCCTTTTTCTCCCGGAGGCGGCGCGAAAAGTAGGGAAACCACTCCGTGCCGTAAGGAACGTACACGAGCATGTTGTACCCATCCTGCGCCATCTCCCGCTGGGTCGTGCGGCGCAGGCCGTAGAGCATCTGAAACTCGAAGTCGTCCGTGTCGATGTCGTGCCGGTCGGCGAAGGCCTTGGTGGCATCGATGAGCTGGTCGCCGTGGGTGGCGATGCCGGAGTAGTCGGTATGCTGGAGCAGCCGCTCCGTGTAGTCGAGGTAGCGCTCCCGGATCTGGTCCATGTTCTGGTAGGCAATCGACGCCGGCTCGGCGTAGGCTCCCTTGCAGAGGCGGACGCTCACGCCGAGCTCGCACATGCGGTCGATGTCCCGATCCGTCCGCTTGAGCATGGCCTGTAGGACCGGCCCCACATGATCGGGGTAGTCGGGGTAGACGGCCTCGAAGAGGTTGAGCGTCGACTGGGTCAGGTCGCTGCCTTCCATGTCGAGCCGCACAAACATGTCATGCTCGGCGGCCACCTCCAGGAGTTGCCGCAGATTGTCCTCGCAAAAGTCCTCGTCGATGAGCTGCCCCATCATCGAGAGCTTGATGGAGATGCGGTTGCGCTGCCCCTGTTCGTTCCCGTTGGCGAGCGTGTGGACGAGGTCGATGTAGGTGTCGCGGGCCTCGGTGGCCACCTCCCGGTCGTGCACGTGCTCCCCGAGCCGGTCGAGGGCCACGTGGAGCCCATTTTGGTTGAGGTCGTCCACGACCGGGAGCGACTCGTCGAGCGTCTCGCCCGCGACGAAGCGACTTGCGAGAAAAAAGGGCAGCTTCATGCCGAACAAGCAACAATTGAGGATGAAAGCGCTCCCATCCCCAACACGACGGACCCGGAAAAGTTGAGCAGCGCCACCGAGTGTGCACGCAATTTTACTCGCCCCCGACGTATGTCCTCGTCCTGCCCCGACGCAACGCCGGCCTGGGTGGCCGGGGCCGACGGCTACCGCGATGGCTGGGCCGTCGTCCTCTACCAGCCCGCAACCGGCACGATCCGCTGCCGCACGGTCGAAGACGTCGACGCCCTCCTCGCCCTCCCCGAGGCGCCCGCCGTGCTCGGGGTCGACATGGTGATTGGACTGCCCGACCGGGCCGAGCCGGGCGGGCGATCGTGTGACCGGGCGGCCCGGCAACTGCTGGGACATCCCCGCGGCACGAGCGTCTTCTCCCCGCCCGCCCACGCGGCCCTCGATGCCGACACCTACGACGAGGCCCAACGCCGTAATCGCGCCACCGGCCCCGACGCCCCTGGCCTCACCAAACAGACGTTTCATCTAATGCCGAAGATGCAGGCCCTTGCCGACCGCATGACGCCCGCCCGGCAGGAGTGCGTCCGGGAGGTGCACCCCGAACTTGCCTTCTACGCGATGAACGGCGACGCGCCGGTCGAGGCCAGCAAGCACGCCGAGGCAGGCCGGACGGCCCGAATGGATCTGCTGGCGGCCCA
>PXSY01000157.1:0-2559 GCA_003023125.1 Bacteroidetes bacterium QH_10_64_19 | reverse complement strand
ATGGAAATCTGGCGGTGAGTGCGTTGGAACGTGAGAACGTTGGACGTTGAACGCTCCACCGCAGTATTACTCCTGCGCAACAGATGGATCTACCGCGAAACGTGGGCGTCGCGACGGTCGTTGCGATCCCGCTGCGTTTTCGCCACAACCTGTATTTCTGTATGTCCGACCTTGCCGACCTGCGCCAGGAGTACGCTCGGGCCGAGCTCACGCGCGATCATGTGGCCGACGACCCGATCGACCAGTTTGAGGACTGGTTCGACGAGGTCCTGGACTCCGAGGTGGAGGAGCCAAACGCGATGACCCTCTCCACGGCCGCCCCCGACGGCACGCCCTCGGCCCGCATCGTGCTGCTGAAGGGCCTCGACGCGCGCGGCTTTCACTTCTACACCAACTACGACAGCCGCAAGGGCACTGAGCTCAGCCAAAACCCGCACGCCGCGCTCACCTTCCTGTGGAAGCCGCTGGAGCGACAGGTGCGCATTGAGGGCTCCGTCGAGCGCATGGCCGGCGAGGCATCCGCCGAGTACTTTCACAGCCGTCCCCGAGGCGCACAGCTTGGGGCCTGGGCGTCGCCGCAGAGCCGGGTCATCGAGAGCCGGGCCGCCCTGGAACAGAACCTCGAGGAGGTGGAGGCCGAGTACGGCGATCACGACCAGATTCCCCGTCCCACCCACTGGGGCGGATACGTGGTGCGCCCGCGGCAGATCGAGTTCTGGCAGGGCCGTCCTAACCGCCTCCACGACCGCCTCCGCTACCGCCGGGCCGACACAGAGAGCGACTGGACCCTCGAACGCCTTGCGCCGTGACCCACAGGAGCAAGTGTCCCGACGCCTCAGCGGATGCGCCCTGGGCGTGGCAACGGCGTGCACACCAGGAGGCTATGTCAGCAGGAAATAGAGGATGAGGAGCACCACCGCGACGAAGCCGAGCAGTCCGGCGGTGCCCGACATCGACATCGTCAGATCCCCCGATCCCGTCCCGTCCTTCTCCCCCTCCTCAACGAGCTGCGGAAGAAGGTCCGCCTCGTCGAGCGCCTCGTAGGCATCCTGGGCCGCACTGCTCATCCCGACGAGCTTCACCCCGTGCGGACGCTGCATCTGCGGGTACATACCCCCCGCATCGTCGGCCCGCACGAACGTCTCAATGTCGGCGTCCTGAAGGTACTCTTGGGCCACCTCCGCGTCGCGCCGCGTTGAGTAGATGGCAAACACCGCCGTCTCTTCGTCGGATCGATTGGAAGACATAGGAACAGGCGTGGGAAACGAACGCAGAGCGCTGAAACCGGCTTCGCAGGACTGGAGCCGCGTTTCTAGGTAATCCTTCCTTTACTGAATATCAACTTCAGGGGCCAGGTCGGTCGCATGTCGGGAATTCCCGTTAGCGGCATGGAGGCTCGTCCGCCTCTAATTGCTAGGAGGGTGCCGGAGCCCACAGGTGAATGGGGAACTGGGAAAGCGCCCCCCCACATTCTATCCCTGTAGATATAGTCCGGGCGGGCCGCCGTCGCTACGATGCGATTGCTATGGGAAAAGGATGCCTCATGCACCGCAATGCAGCCCGTGCACCGCGATGTAGCCTCGGCCCTGCTGTTCTCTTTCCGGTCCGCTCCTTATCATGGGAAACCAGGGTCCAATTCCCCCGATCAGGAGGCGCAGGGCGGCCCGTGCTTTGCTCATTCAGACACACCAATTCTGATGACGGTCTACTTCAACGGCGGCTTCATGGACAAGGCGGACGTCTCCATCTCCCCCGACGACCGGGGCTTTCTGTTTGGCGACGGGGTCTACGAGGTCGTGCGGGCCAAGGACGGCGCCCTTTTCCAATTCGACGCCCACCGTCGACGCCTCGCCCGCAGTCTGGAGGCCATCCGGCTGCACAATGTCGACACGGAGGCCCTCTGGGACCGCGTCGCCGAGCTGCTCCCCCGCAACGGTCTCGACGAAGGGCCTGCCAAGATCTATCCCACGAGCCGCCCGTCGAGAAGTGGACACACGGCGTGAAGGTCATCCTGCAGCCGGACCAGCGCTGGGCCCGGTGCGACGTGAAGTCGCTCAACTACCTCCCCAACGTCCTTGCCAACCAGGCCGCCCAGGAGGCCGACGCCTACGAAGCTCTCCTGGTGCGCGACGGGTTCGTGACGGAGGGCTCCCACTCCAGCGTGGCGGCCGTGTTCGACGGCACAGTCACCGTGCATCCCCTCACGAACCAGACGCTGCCCGGCATCACCCGCAAGGTCGCCCTGGAGCTGTGCGACGACCTCGGGCGCCCCGTCGATCAATTTCCGGTGGCGGTCGACGCCCTCCCCGACGCCGACGAGCTATTTCTGATGGGCACCACCACGGGCATCATGCCGATCGTGCAGGTGGACGACTGGGCCGTGGGCGATGGCACGCCGGGCCCCGTCGCGCAGGAACTGCTGGAGGCCTTCCGCGCGCTCGATCCCTCTTGACGGGAGTGGTGGGTGGAGAAGCCGTATGGCGTCGGGGCCGAGGACTCCCCGAGACTCTTCTCCGGGCGCGCGAGGTCGCAAGGTCGCACGCCCCCCTGCAAACTGCA
>PXSY01000156.1 GCA_003023125.1 Bacteroidetes bacterium QH_10_64_19 | reverse complement strand
ACCGCGCCGAGCAGCGGGAATGGCTCGACGAGCACATCGAACAGCTCGCGCCCGAACAGAAAGAAGTTCTGCTCCTGCGACAAGAGACAGACCTGACCTTTCGGGAGATTGCCGAGCTCCAGGACGTCTCCATCAACACGGCCCTTGGGCGCATGCGGTACGCCCTCAAGAACCTGCGCAAGATGATGGAGGCGTCCAATGAGACCGCGCTCGTTGGCACCCTCGATTCGTGACGCCCGCCGTTTCATAAGATCGGTTTCCGCGTCCCATGGACGATCCGCTACGCCTCATTCAGTACCTGTACGGCGAAGACGAGGACGAGTCGACGGTCGCGCGTCGGCTGTCGGAGGACAACGCCCTATATCGTGAGTACGAGCGTCTTCGGAAGACGAAGGAGCGTCTGGACGACCGTCCGGCCCGCCGCCCCGACCCGGCCGTCGTGGATGAGGTGGTGGACACCGCCCGGGCGGCGACGCAGTCTTCGTCCTCCACGTCACGCCCCGACGAGGACCGCCCGGCCCGCCCGCCGACCCGATCATGGAGGCGTCGCCTGCAGATGGTCGGCACTGCACTGGCCCTGGGGCTCTTTGTTGGGGTCGGATGGTGGCAGTTGCCCGAGACCGCCGACCAGTCGACGGCAGCGTCTGCCCCCGACGAGCTCACCCCGACAGCCTCGCAGTCGGCCCCCGCAGTCCCCGAGGAGCGGCGAGGCTCAACGGAGGCAGTCCCGGCGTGGGATGAAAGTGACGAACTCATTCGCATTCATCGCCGCGTCGAACAGCTCCAGGCCCAGAGCGGCCCGAACTCGTGGGGCACGATCCAATCGGTCGACCGGCGCCGTCCCTGACCTACGTTTCTGCATCTCGTTTCCCGCATTCAGTCTCGCCTTGTCCGTCCGCCGATGATTTCCCTGCGCTGCTCAGCGTCTTTGTGCTCCCGCCTTGTCCTGGGACTCGCCGTCGGCGTTCTGCTGTGGGGGATGTTGCTCCCCGTCGCGTCTGCACAACAGGCGCGCACCCTCCGCATCCACGACGGCACGGCGTACGTCGATGGGCAGCCCCTCTCCGACGACCAGTTGCCGGACAGCCTGAACCTGCAGGGCATCGAGACCCAGTATCGGTTCGTGGGCGTCCGACGGCCGGTCGTCGAACTGAACGGACAGCTTTTTGCCCTGGAGGACGGGCTGGAGCCGGTTACAGAGGCGGAGGTGCGCCGAAAGCAGCGGGCCGTCGTCCTGCACAGCCGTCCCGCCCGCGCTCGATCGTCGCCGACGGCCTCGGCCGCGCGCCCGTCTGAGGAGGAGCGGGCCATGGCTTCGGAGGCCAACCACCAGCAGTACCTCGATGCGGTTCAGCGATCGAGCCGAGAACTCTACGAGCGCCTGCTGCACGAGCGCCGAATGGAGGAGAATGCCGAAGACCTCGCACGCGCCATTCGGCTGTTGCCGGAGGGCGAAGAGCGCCGGGTGAAGATCGACACCCTGCGGGCCATGCTCGAGAACATCTTCGAAATCAAGCAGGAAAACCGTCGCCGCGAGGTCAAACGCCTCCAGCGGCAGATTCGAGAACTGATCTCTTTTCGTAGGAGCGCTTTTTAGGAGCGCACCCGCACAGCAATCGTCGCCTGGCGCTCGCGACCTAACACGTCCCCTACACACGTTGCCTACCCAGGGCAGCACATCTCCACGCCCGTGCTCTTCCGTGTTTCGGGGGCCGCGCTCAGGGGGTTTCGTTGATCAGAGGCGGACGAGCCCCCATCCCGAAAAGAAAACGCCCAATATGCGATTATCCCAGATACCTCATCCTTTACTTTAAGTGAGCTGCGTTGTATCTTGTGCAACGGCGATGGGACGCCCCAGCGCCGGTGTGCGTTTCTCGCATCGAAGCACGTCTCAGTTCATGGATTGGTCTTGTGCGACAACAGTTCGCCGCGGTGAGGGCCGGCGACCCACGGCGGCTGCCATACAGGGAGTCCTTCTGTGGGGAATGGTTGGCCTCTTACTTCTGGCAGTCAGCCCGGCTCAGGCCAGCATTCAGGTCACCGATGTCGCCTTTTCGGTCCGGTCGGATGGAGAGGGCTACGTCATGCGCCTGCAGACGACCGATCGTCCGGAGGCATACATGCTGAAGTCGGTCGGCGAGCATGAACTGAAGTGGGTGGTGTACAACGCGACGCTCCACGACGACTATGAGGACCAGGCGCCAAGCGGCCCCGTGACACGCTACACGACGACCGAGCAGAATGGCCATCTAGTTGTACGGGTGATTCTCGACGAACAGCTCTCCGTCTCTGCTACCGCCTACCGGGACGGGGTGTCCAGCGACCTCCTCCTGAATCTCGCGTACGATGGGGCGATGCCCGTCGCAGACGGTCCCTCCGCCGAGCCGAATGCGCCGGACGGGTCCCCGAGCACGGACGCAGGGTCGGGGCCAAACACCACCGACCGGGCGCCACTCCCCAACACGACCCGCGAACGATCGCGGCTCGACACGATCATTGTGGATCCGGGGCACGGGGGCAAAGACCCGGGAGCGGTGGCGAACGGGTTGCAGGAGAAGGACGTCGTGCTAGACGTCGCCCATAAGCTCGGCGACTACATCGAGAATCGGCTCGACCTCGAGGTGATGTATACCCGGTCCGACGACCGGTTCATTGCGCTGAAGGAGCGGGGGCACTTTGCCAACCGGAGGGGCGGCGATCTCTTCATTTCCCTCCACGCCAATGCCTTCCGGTCCGCTTCGGTCGAGGGCACGGAGACGTACTTCCTCGGTCGCTCGAAGACGGACGATGCCCGCCGGGTGATGAAGCAAGAGAACAGCGTCGTGCGGGAGTATGAGGAGAATCCGGAGCGCTACGACGAGTACGACGCAGAAGCCTTCGTAAAGGGCGAGCTCTTTCTCAGCGCCAGCATGCAGTTCAGCGAAGAATTTGCGTCCATCGTCCAGGACCAGTTCAAGCACCGGGTGAACCGGCGGAGCCGCGGGGTGCATCAGGCGGGGTTCTACGTCCTGTGGAGCGCCTCTATGCCGTCAGTGCTCGTGGAGCTGGGGTACGTCACGAATCCGCAAGAGGCGCGCTTCCTGAATAGCGAGCGTGGACAAACCTATCTGGCCAGTGCCCTCTTCCGGGCTGTGCGGAAATACAAAACCGAGTACAACAAGGGAATCGTTACGCGCACCAGCCGATGAGGGCCCACGCAGTGTGCGAAGAGAGTTGACAGTTTCGGAGAGAGCTGCGGCTGGGCCGAACTCAGGACAACGACCGGGCGGGACTCGACACTGAATTCGGGGGAAGGAACCACCTCTTATGATGCTTATGGTGCACCACGCAAACGGCAGGAGGCCCGGGCGAGGATTGTCCCACTCCGTCGTCAATCCTCAAGTCCCCATGTCGGATCTTCTGCGCGGCGCGATTCGCGCCTCGTTCCTCGTCGTTCTGTTCGTCGGAGGCCTCCTGCTGACCAGCTGCGACCTGTCGTCTACGGGAGGGACGATCATCCTCAATGCGAATTCGTCCGTTCCCCCGACCGTCCAGTATCGATTCGCGTACACGCAGAACGACGCCACCGAGGGGGGACAGGTCGATGTCGTCTCGACAATCGAGTCGGACGATCTCGATGACGTTCTTGCTCCATACGGTGTTGTGAGTCGAGATCAAGTGGTGTCCGCACAAGTCGACAGCGTGCAGGTTGATCCGGTGTCGACGACATCGCTCTCGTCGGCCGATATTCATCTCGGAACGGATGCGGACGGCCCGCAGATCGCGAGCGTCACGTTTCCGTCGGGCGGAGAGGAGGCGGTTGTCGATGCGAGCCGGACCCCGGTGACGGGTGCGGTGAAGGCGGGTGCCTCAAAGACATTCGGTCGGTTTCGCGTGGAGGACCCGAGCAGCATTCCAGGCGGTGGGAATGCCATGCGGGCGGACGTCTACTTCCAGATCGAGGCCGAGTAAGGCTGGCGATTACCGCACGGCAATACAGGAGATTTCGACGCGGGCATTGCGGGGAAGCTCAGCGACCTGCACGGCCTGCCGGGCCGGCGGGCTCTCGTTGAAGTACCGCGCGTACACCTCATTGATCTGGGCGTAGTCGTTCAGGTCGGTCATGAAGACCTCACACCGCACGACGTTCTCGAATCCCATGCTCGCAGCCTTCAAGACCGCCCCGATGTTGTCGAGAACGCATTCGGTTTCCTCTTCAATCGACCCGTCGATCATGCTGTCGGTGTCCGGGTCGATCGCAATCTGACCGGAGACGTACAGCCGATTGTCGACGAGGATGCCCTGGCTGTACGGCCCGATGGCGGCCGGGGCAAGAGGGGTCGTCACGGTGTTGCGGGACGCAGAAGTCGTCGTGGACATAGAATACAAATAAAGGCGTCTCAGAGAGAGGCGACAGTTCCAACATCCGTTTCTCCGGGGTGCGGTACAAGCAAATATTGTCTGAAGACAGGCGAATATTGCCTGAAGCGACGGAGAGATGTCCACAGGGGCCCGTGCGGACAGCTGGGGACGGGCCGTACGGGAGAATGTTTTGGGGCGGCTCCGGGGCGCTGGTGACGGTGGTGGTCGGGCTCGCTGTCGTCCCTGTTCCCGCCTCGCGAAGGAACGCCCGACCGTAGATAAGGGTTTTTCGTACTCGTGCTGAACGACGACACGTCAAAGAAGCAACGTCACACATACGATGAGCACGAAAGGACGCGTCCTCGTTGCCATGAGTGGCGGCGTCGACTCCTCCGTCACCGCCGTTCTCTTGAATGAGCGCGGCTACGAGGTCATCGGCATTACCATGAAGACATGGGACTACTCCACCAGCGGGGGGCGCGACGGCAAAGAAGTGGGGTGCTGCTCGATCGAATCGATGAACGACGCCCGTGTGGTGGCCACCAAGCATGGCCTTACCCATTTCGTGGTGGACATTCGCGAGGAGTTTGGCGACTGGGTGATCGAGCGGTTCACCAACGAATACCTTTCGGGACGCACCCCGAACCCATGCGTGCTCTGCAACACTCATATCAAATGGGCGGCTCTGCTGAAGCGGGCCGACGACCTGGATTGCGAGTACATTGCTACCGGCCACTACGCCAACGTCCGCTACGATGAAGATCTAGACCGGTATGTGCTGAGTCGGGGGAAAGACCGCAACAAGGATCAGAGCTACGCGCTCTGGGGGCTGCCCCAGGAGCACTTGGCGCGGTCGATCTTTCCGCTGGGCGAGTACGAGAAGCCGGAGATCCGCGAGATGGCCGCCGAGTTTGACCTCGACGTGGCCGATAAGCCCGACTCCTACGAGATCTGCTTTATTCCGGACAACGACTACCCCCGCTTCCTCAAGGACCACGTCGACGGGCTTGAGGAGGACGTGAAGGGCGGCAAGTTTGTCCTCAGCGACGGGACGGTCGTGGGGGAGCACGACGGCTATCCCTTCTACACTGTCGGCCAGCGCCGGGGGCTGGGCCTGGCCCTTGGCGAGCGCGTATACGTCACCGACATTGACGCGGAGACGAATACGATCACGGTGGGGCCGAAGGAGGAACTGATGGAGCAAACCCTCACGGCCCACGAGATCAATCTCGTGAAGTACCCCGAGATCGAGGAGGAGCGGTCCGCCTGGGGCACCATCCGCTACAACGACGACGGGGCGGGGTGCCTTGCGTGGCAGCCCGACGACGACACCTTGAAGGTGGCATTTGCCGAGCCGCGCCGCGCCATCACGCCGGGCCAGAGTCTCGTGCTATACGAGGACAACGACGTGCTAGGGGGCGGCTGGATCCACGACGTGGGGACGGCTGCGTCCGCGGAGGCCAAGGAGGCGGCCGACGTTCCGGCGTAGCGTCCCCGCCGTGGGGCGCCACAGCGGTAGTGCTCTTCAAGTACAGATGGGGCTACAGTATGCCGACTTCCGCGCCAGCCCCGGTGGAAATTCGAAACGAACAGAGGAACACTGAAATTGCCCCGAAGGTTCAAACTCTGCTCGTCTCTCACCAAGAATAGACCAACACGCGGCGCCTGCAGGGGACGTCGACCCGCATGCGTCCGCAGGCTTACAGCGTATGGAACGGACGGACCTGACGCGGATCGACGACTTCACATGGGAAATTCCCGAGTCGTTCCAGGAGGCGATGCGCGTCCCCGTGCGCATCCTCGCAAGCGAGAAGCTCATCGACGAGATCCTTGGGCGGGAGGCCATCGGGCAGGCCATCCGCACCTCCATGCTCTCGGGACTGGTGGGACACCTCGTGGTGATGCCGGATGTGTACAGTGGGCAAGGGGCACCGGTGGGAATCGTCGCCGTGTCGAAGTGGCCGGTAGGCACCATCGCCCCGGGCGCGATCGGGCACGACATCAACGCGGGGGTCCGGCTTCTGGGGTCGGACATCAAGGTCGAGGAGGCCAAAGGCGACTTCGATGTCCTTGCGGATGCGCTGAAGGCCCACATCCCGAGCGGGGTGGACGCGGAAGGATCCATTTCCCTGAACAAGAGCGAAGTCGACCACGTCGCCCAGTCGGGCGCGCAGTGGGCCCTCCGAAAGGATATGGCGCAGCAGGATGATCTCGTGCGTGCTGAGGAAGGAGGCCGGCTCAACGAGGCGAATCCGAACAAGGTGAGCCAGACGGCCCGGTCCCTCGGCGCACAGCAACTCGGCACCCTCGGCGGCGGCGAGCACTTCATCGAAATTCACGCCGTCGAGGAAGTCTTCAATCGCGCGGCCGCCGTGACGATGGGGCTGAAGGAGGGCACTCTCGTTGCGCAAATCCATTGCGGGTCGCGGGGCTACGGGCGCCAGATCTGTGCGGACTACATTGAGCAGTTCCAGGACGTCGCTCCGTCGTACGACGTCACGCCTCCGGACCCCAATCTCGTGTCGGTGCCGCTCGACTCCGGGGAGGCCGACGACTACATGGGGGCCATGCGGGCCGCCGCCAACTACGCGTACGCCAATCGGCAGGTGCTGGCGCACCGCGTCCGTGAGGTGTTCGACGATCTTCTGGACGGGGCCGGGCAGCGTCTCAAGACGGTGTACGACGTCGCCCACAATCTGGGCCAGGTGGAGATGCACCAGGTCGACGGCAAGCACATGCGATGTTACGTGCACCGCAAGGGGGCGGCGCGGGCGTTTGGGCCCGGCACGCCGGGCATATCGCTTCCGTACCGCGCCCTCGGGCAGCCGGTCCTCGTGCCCGGCAGCATGGGCGAGACCTCATGGGTCATGCTGGCGACCCGCGAAAGCATGCAGAAGAGCTTTGGCTCGGCGTGTCACGGCGCGGGGCGCACCATGAGCCGTCACGAGGCCAATCATCACGCCGAGCCCGTCACGCTCGACGAAGAACTGGAAGGAAAAGGAGTGCACGTCCGCTCCGGGGACGGATCGCGCTCGGCCAGCGGTGTGCGACTCAAGGAAAACATCGGTGGCGTGGTGGAAACGGTCGCGGGGGCCCGGCTCGCCAGCAAGGTGGCCCAGCTGAAGCCGCTCGCGGTCATGCATGGGTGAGGCCTACTCCGCTCGTTCGTTCCGGGGCCCGTAGATTCCGTTCCCTGTCCAGGCGTGAGCAATTGTCTTCTCCAAGAGTCGCGACCCGTAGTACAATCTTCAGCGACCGACGCACACATCACGGCTCCTGCACGTCTGCTCGATCATCTATTGCAGACGGGTAACACGACTCCACAGTCGTTTCGAAGCGCTCGGCCCTCAAAGTCGTAGAGGCCCTGGTACGAATCTCTCTCATTCCTTTCCTCCCGTCCTATGTCCGACGCTGACCCCGACGGTCCTGCTCTTCTTGTCGTCGAAGACGATAGTGAACTGAGCACGAGCCTTCTCCTCTACCTGGAATCTGAGGGCTACGAGGTTACGCTGGCCGAAGAGGGCGAGGCGGCCCTGGACGAAGCCACCCGGCTGCCCGGGTACGACCTTATTGTGCTGGACGCGAAGCTGCCGGACCTGAGTGGCTTCGAGGTGTTACGGCAGGCCCGCGACGATGGCGTACGCACCCCTGTGCTCGTGCTCACGGGCCTCGGCGACCACGAGCACAAGATGCGTGGCTTTCAGGTGGGGGCCGACGATTACCTGACGAAGCCGTTTGAGACGGACGAGCTGGTGGCCCGAATTGATGTGCTGCTCCGCCGAGAGGCCGAAGCAACCGAGGAAGGCGGCGCTTTCGAAGTGGGGGGCTTGCGTGTCGATTTAGACGACGACACGGTTGTCCGAGACGGAGATCCGGTGGACCTTACGGGCCTGGAGTACAAGCTGCTCGCCTACCTGCTCCGTCGCAGAGGGCGGACGGCCACCCGCGAGCAGATTCTTCGAGACGTGTGGGACCTGCCTACCGAGGTGGAGACGCGCACCATCGACCGGCACGTTAACGCCCTGCGTGACGAGATGGAGGGGGACGCGGAGGATGAATGGCCCATCCAGAGCGTGTACGGCATTGGGTACAAGCTGGAAGGGGCCGAGCGCATCGACGAACCGGAGCAGGAGGCGGTCCAGTAGATTCCCCCGTCCGGCACGGCAATCACATCTTGGCGACAGCGGCTCATCCGTTCCGCACTGTCCTGCAGGAACAAAAGCTCGGTGCTTTCACGATCCCCACTCGCCCGCGTGCCCTCGATGTCCATCCTCCGATCAAGGGCGGCTGAGCTCGCCGGTTCTGCCTTGACGCCGGCGGACTACTC
>PXSY01000155.1 GCA_003023125.1 Bacteroidetes bacterium QH_10_64_19 | reverse complement strand
CACTGCAGCGGTAGCGGCCGCCTCTTCGTCTGATCCCCGCCGCCGCCCCGCGGACGTGCGACTGGGCGATACGCTCCACCTAAGCGTTGAAGCTACGTCCGTTGTGGCCGGCGTGCGGGTCCAACAGGACGACGATCTGCGCCGTCCCTACTGGATTGAACCGGGGGAGGCGCAGGTTTTTCCGTTTACGCGTCGCATCACGGTGGAGAACCAGCTGGACAGTCTCCAGCTGTTCCTCGAAGATTATCCCTACCCCACTACCCAGACGAACGAAGAGGGACGGATCATCATCAGTCGCGATACGGCCGAGCAATTTGCCGATACGCTCCGGGAGGCTCCGGCATCGTTCCCCACTCCGTCCGACACGGTCCGGATTGGCCCGCCCCTCGGGAGGACTGCTGATACGCTGGTGCAGAGCCCATAGCATATCTCCGCGAACGCGGGCAGACCGGGCACTGAGGATCCTCTGTGCCCCTGCACGCATTCAGACTTCTGTCAGTATCCCGTTGCAGTTCACTCGAACGGGGACAGAGCGCCGCAACAGCCATTGTCTCTTTGGTTGATCATGGGACTCCTTGAGATGCTTGGCTGGCGCCGTCCGACCGCCCAGCCCGTGGGGCACACCCTTGAGTCGGAGGACGAATCGGAAGATGAAACCGAGTGGCGGAAGTGGCTCGTGCGTGGAGGACTTTTCGTCGTCCTCGTTGCGCTGACCGTCGCTGCGTTTCCGCGCGGCGATTTTTACGAGTACACCGTCGAGGTCGGCGATACGTGGCGCCAGTCGACCCTCACCGCGCCCTTCAATTACCCGGTCTACTTCGACGAAGAGCGGGTCGAAGCGAAGCGGGACACGGTTCGCAAGCAGACCCCCGCCTTCTTCCAGGTCGTTCCGGATGCTGCCCAGCAGATGGCGGAGAATCGGAACACCCTCCGTCGTCAGTTGGACCGTACGTTTGAGGCCTACGCAAGCTATCGCTACCACCGGGAGCGAGGCGAGCAGGATGCTGCCCGCAAAGACTCGTCTCAATATATTCAGAACCGCCGTAAAGCACTGGCGACCCTGAGTGATGGGCAGTGGGGCTACCTTGCTCAGCAGTACTTCCGGGAGGTGAAAGATCTGTCTGCGTCCTCTCGTTCAGAGCAGCCCCAGGACGATGCCCGCCTCCACGAACGGCTCCTTACTGCTGCCTTCGAGGTCGGCGGACAGCTTCTGAGCGCAGGTGTTTTGGATCGACCGCGGGACTCCGTCCTCTCCGAGACGATCATCGTCCGTAACGAAAACGACCAAACCCAGCGCAAAGTCAAGAAGGATAGCTTCTACGGGCTGAATGAGGCCTTTGATGCTGCCAAGGAGCAGTTTAACGACCGGTTTTCTCAGAACCAAGAGCACGCCCGTACGGCGCTTTCATTAAAATGGGGAGCCGATTGTGCGAAAGGGGGAGCGGGTGACCCCCGAGATCAAACGAAAGCTTACCTCTCTGCAGCGGGCACGAAGCAATCAGCTCGGCTCCAATATTGTTACGCGGCAAATCGCAGGGGAGACCCTCTATGCGCTCCTGGGATTCGGGCTCTTTTTCTTCTATCTGTATCTTCTGCGGCCGCAGATTTGGGCGAAGGACCGGGATCTCATCCTCATCTCGGTGATCCTGGCATTCGTCGTTGTTCTGTACGGAGTTGCAATCCGGTCGCCCTGGTCCATGTATTTCGTGCCCGTGGCCCTGGCGTCTGTCCTGCTCACGATTATTTTCAACTCGCGGATTGCATTGTTCGGGACCCTGTTGCTCGCGCTGACTGGGGGAGAGATGATGGGGCTCGATCTGGAGTTTACCCTTGCCACCTTTTTCGCCGGGGCGTTCGGTATTTTCAGCGTGCGGGACATTAAGAATCGGGGGCAGTTCTTCGTCAGTGGCGGGCTCGTGTTCGTCGGGTACGTTCTCGTGCTGACTGCGACCTGGCTTTACCTTGATCTTCCGCTCGAACGGGTAGCGCCGGATCTGGGAGCGGCCGCTGTTGCGTCCGGAATCACGATCACCTCCTCGCTATTCCTGTGGGCGCTGGAACGCATTTTCGACATTACGACGGACCTGACCCTGTTGGAGCTCTCGGACACCAACAGCCCTCCTCTGAAAAAGCTCAGTCTGGAGGCGCCGGGATCCTTCAATCACTCCCTGCAGGTCGCAAACCTTGCGGAGGCCGCTGCCGATCGGATCGGCGCCCACACGTTGCTTACGCGGGTTGGGGCGCTTTATCACGACATTGGGAAGATGAAGAAGCCGGAGTATTTCGTGGAAAACCAGCGAAACACCTCCAATCCCCACGACGACCTGAAGCCGCAGATGAGTGCTCTCATCATCGCCAGTCACGTGAAAGAAGGGGTCGAGATGGGGCGCGAGGAAAATCTTCCGGAGCGAGTGCTCAAATTCATTTCGATGCACCACGGCACGGCCCGGATTGAGTATTTCTATCAAAGGGCCCTGAGTAACGCGGAGGAATCCGACCAGACTGTTCTCGAGTCCGAGTTTCGCTACCCGGGGCCGAAACCCGATTCCAAGGAGACGGGGATTCTGATGCTCGCCGATTCCGTTGAGGCGGCGAGCCGGAGTCTCGATGACCCCTCGCCCCGTCGCCTCGAAGACCTGATCGACTTGCTTTTCCAGGAACGGATCGACGACGGCCAGCTGAACAACACGGACTTGACGTTCCGGGATCTCCGGCTGATTAAGGATACGTTCCTCAAGATGCTGCTCGGCATCTACCACGTGCGCGTCAAATATCCCGATCAGGAAGCGGAGAGTGCAGCCCCGGGCTTCGAGGTAATCTCACTGGCCGGAACCACTCCGTACGGAAACGTCTCGGTAGTGTACGCCGGGGACGCCTGGGGGCACTGGATCCAGCCGACGGAGGGAGGCCGACTGGAGTCTCCCAAAGAGCCTCGGCCTCAGCTTGCTAATGCGTCTCCGCACTCTCGCGTCGATGCGTCCGACGGAGAGCCACCGGCGGCTGACCTCGACGAAGATGGGGGAAGCGCGTCCGTCCTCATGGAAGAGGCGGTGGCCGCAGACTCGGGGGATGAGGAGTCGCTCGACGCGTCCGCTGAGTAGCCGGTCCCCGGACCGTCTGAATGGAAACCTCCCACCGGGCGGCGGCTATGCCGGGATCGCATCCGAAATGGCCTCCACCGAGTCCTGGCTTACGAGCATCTTGACCTCCTTCACCTGATGTGCGGCGTCGTCCAGGAAGGGGCGAAGCCGACGTTTGCTTGCCGGCGTCGTGAGGAGCAGGTCCGTCTGGTCGACGAATCCCCGCAAGTGGTCGGTCCCCTCGTCAATCGACGCGGCAATGACCTGCCCGTCGTAGGCTGTGTCCGTACGCAGATCCTCCGAGAGCGGCGGGATTGAGTCCTGGTAGCGGGTGACGAGGCCCAGGGTCTCTTGGCTTCGAAGTCGGGTTACGGCTTCGAGAACGTGGGCGGGCAGATGGGTGGAGAACCCCAGCGTATCGGTGCGGGAGAGGGTTTCCAGAACCTCCGTCAGGTGCGGGTAGGGCGTGAGGGCAAAATCAGCGTCTTTGTGCCGGTCCATCTGAGCGAGAGGCACCGGCAAGATGGTTTTCTGGAGGGCATTGCCGAGCTGGTCGGCGCACATCCGGTTGAGCTCTGTGTGTGGGGCGACGGTAATCAGTTTGCGTTCGAGCCCAGCGTGGTCGAGAAGCGTGGCCTGTTCCTGGAAGAGCGACTCGATCTCGGCGTCGCTCAGCCCGAGCCCCACGAGGTGCCGAAGTGTGTCGTTCACGACCCTCGCGCCTCGCTCCATGCGTTCGCTCTTGTCGAGGGGTGTGCGCTCCTCGACTGTGTATCCGCTTCCTACACGGGAACTCAACAGGCCTTCCTCTTCGAGCGTCTGGTACGCGTCGCGGACCGTGTGGAATGAAATATCGAGTTGATCCCCGAGGGACCGCGTGGACGGAAGCGTCTCGTTGACGTTGAAATGACCGCAGGCGATAAGATAGCGGAGCTGGTTTACCAGTTGCTCACCAATGGAGATACTGGCGTCACGGTCAATTTCTACCTTGGACATGGGAGCTTTTTACTTCCGTTATTGCAAGGAAAAATCCCTAAACGAAGATTGGTACGGGGGCCCACCCTTGGTTGGCGGCGTCACCCTTGTCGGGCCTCCACAGACCACCGAGACCGACAATGTTCATCCGGAGGACGACGCAGGAGCTGTCGGAGAGTCCGGGCGAAAGGACTGCTGCGCTGCATTTTTCAGGGCGTCGTAGTCGGGCCACTGCTGCGGGTAGAGCAGGTATGTCGTTCGTCCGATTGAAATTTCGACGCGCATGGGAGTTGCCCGGACACTAAAAATCGGTTTCCACTCGTACGGCCGTCCCAGAAGGACGTCGTGCACGCTCCGGAGAGCGGCTTGGCCGGACCGGAATCTTGCCTCGGCGATGGTGCGGGACATGGAGAAGTGAGTCCAGACGGTTGCCAGGCTGAGGGCAATCGGGAGGCCCCAGACGAGATATCCCCACACGGGCTGGTCCAGAAGTGCCGAGATTGTTGCTCCGATCATGAGCGGAACCGTGCACGCGCCGAGGGGAGGGGCAAGAAATCGCGTATAGACGACTCCCCAGGCAGTGTCGCCGGGATGATAGGCGCTTTTGAACGTCGTGGGCACCAAATGATGAACGTAATCGGATGTGAACAACGTGTGTAGCGAATGTCGTCGCTCCTCAGCAACACGGTGAAGACCGGGTCTACGTCCACCATTGCCGGAGTAGATCCACCAAACAAACTCTAAGACCGTCAAGGACGGCCCTCCACGTTTGGTCCCAGAATCTCCCGGCTTTTAACCGAGGGAGTATGTCAATTCAATTCGTCCTCCTCCGTGTGGGCCATGGGATGATCGGTCTCCCTGAGACCGATAACG
>PXSY01000154.1 GCA_003023125.1 Bacteroidetes bacterium QH_10_64_19 | reverse complement strand
AACCGCTAGGTCCAGAATGTCGCGGTCGTAGGGACTGGTGAGCGAAAATCCCACAGGGCGAGAGGGGGGAATTGAACGTCCAAATCGCGTTCCCCCACGAGTCCTAACCGGGATGGATTCCGGGCATCATCGCCAAGCGGCCCGGGCGCTCGAAATTCACTGAAGGCCTACTTCAGCGTCAACCGTCATTCTACGGGTTTAGTGCGCGATCTCAAAGTCCCAGGCCCGTCCACGCACAACCCACGATTCGACACGACATGCCTCCGACACACGCTCTCCGTCCTGCTGATTCTCGGCCTTCTGTCCCCGGCCTACGCAGTATCCCCGGCCGACACGGTGGATACGACTTCGCCGGAGACGATCGTACAGACGGAACTCAAACGCGCGCTCACCTCCGACAGAGCACAGGCCCAGGAGCAGGCTGCACGCCGCATCCGAGCGTACGCGCACACCGATCGCTACAGCCGCGCCTCTTTCCGGGACCTGGTCCCGCCCCTGCACGGCATTGCGGCCGACGATGGGACAGAGTCCGTGCGTCTTGCGGCCATCTCCGCGCCTTCCACCATTGGCACCGACGCCGTGTTGCGCACCCTCAAGGCGCAGGTCATTTCGTTCGAGGCCGGGCCGGTGCGCCGGATGACCGTGCACGTGATTGCACAGCAACAACACGGGCGGGACCGTCGCGGAGCGAACAGAAGATCGGTGATAGGTCTCTGAGCGCCTGGTTTTCCGGCGTGCTCCCATCTCTGCCGGGCCTCCGGTGCTACGGCAACAGTTTCTTCAGGAGCCGACGAGCGGCCATGGTCTGCGGGTCGAGCTCCAACACCCGCTCGAACATGCGCCGTGCCCGGGTCCACTGATCCGTCCGCACGTGGATGATGCCGAGGCTTCCGTAGGCCTCCCGTGGGCCGAGCTGCATGTGCCCCTCCACAAAATCGGGATTGAGGCGCACAGCCCGGCGGAAGGCCGTCCGGGCCGCCGCCGTCTGGGTGTTTTGAAGCCGCACGACGCCCGGGTTAAGCCCGGACCGCGGTGAGAAGACGGGCCCGAAACAGAGCCCCAACAGGCTGCTCGCTCCGCGTCATCCCGTCCCCGCCGACAAAGGCACGGCGAAAAAATCAGCAGCCCCCCGCGAAGGACCCGATGATAATATTGTCATAACAACACTATTCGCGGATTTGAGGTAGAGGGTAGCAGCAGTCGGTTTTCCAAATCAACAGATGACGTGTCGTGGATGAGCAGACGCTGGGTACCGGTCCCACCGTTCTTGTTGTGGACGACGAAGAGGACCTCCTCAGCCTGGTCGAGTACAACCTCGAACAGGAGGGATTCGAGGTCGTCCTCGCCCGCGACGGCGTGGAAGCGATCGAGCAGACGCGCGAGCATGAGCCGGACCTCATCATTCTCGACATCATGATGCCGAAAATGGACGGCATCGAGGTGTGCGAGAAGCTCCGAAAGGACGCGCACCTCCGCACCATTCCCATCATGATGCTCACGGCGCGGAGCGAAGAGGAAGACAAGGTCCAGGGGCTCGACGTAGGGGCCGACATCTACCTCGGCAAGCCCGTGTCCGTCTCCGTCATTGTGAGCCAGACGAAGGCCCTCCTGCGCAGTGCCCGCCGCTACGAAGATCCCCCCGACCAGATTGAGGTGCACAACCTCCGGGTGGACCGCGATCGGTATCTCGTGTATCAGGGCAACGGTGAGGAGGAGGCGGAGATGCGCCTCCCCCGCAAGGAGTTCGAACTGCTCTACTTTCTGGCCTCCCACCCCGGCCGGGTCTTCTCCCGCCAAGAGATCCTCGACGAGGTGTGGGGCCCCGACGTATACGTCGTGGACCGGACCGTAGACGTGCACGTCCGCAAGATCCGCGAGAAAATTGGCAGTGAGTACATCGAAACGGTCAAGGGCGTCGGGTATCGAATGAAAGAATAATCTTCCCCAAAACCGCTTTCCCTTGCCCTGCATGTGCGTTATGATACAGCGTTGCTGACTCGGCTCTTCGCATAAACATCTCTGCTTATGATGCCTTTTTCGCTCTCTCCGTCCCGGTCTGGTTTTGGGCTCACCGTAGCACTCATTTTTGCGATTTTCCTCGCTGGCTGCGGCGGCTCGTCGACCGAATCGGTGAGCGTGGACGGCTCCAGCACAGTCTTCCCCCTCACCGAGGCGGTCGCGGAGGAGTTCATGAAGGATACGCAGGGGATCCGCGTGAACGTCGGCGTGAGCGGCACCGGGGGGGGCTTCTCTAAATTCCTGCGGGGCGAGACGGCCATCAACGATGCCTCGCGCCCCATTTCGCCCGGAGAGATCGAGAAAGCCGAGGCCAACGGCATCGAGTATCTCGAGCTTCCGGTGGCCTACGACGGGCTGGCGGTCATGGTCCATCCCTCGAACGACTGGGTGGATTGCCTGACCGCCGATGAGCTCCAAGAGCTTTGGAAGCCGAACAGCCCCATTGACCGCTGGAGTCAACTCCGGGACGAGTTTCCGGACCGTCCGATCGAACTGTACGGCCCCGGTACCGCCAGCGGCACGTACGATTACTTCACCGAGGCGATCGTGGGAGAGAGTGGGGCCAGCCGCTCCGACTATACGGCCAGTGAGGACGACAACGTGCTCGCGCAGGGCATCAAAGGCAGCGAACTCGCACTCGGGTACTTTGGGCTTGCCTACTACGAGAACAACGCGAAAGAACTGAAGGCACTTGCGATCGACCCGGACGAGCGAGACGGCGGGGCCTCCTGCGTGACGCCGAGCGCCGAGACTGTACAGAACGGGAGCTATCGCCCTCTGTCGCGGCCCCTGTTCATTTACGTGAACGTCGATGAGATCACGCCCACCGTCGAGGACTTCGTCACGTTCTACCTCAACAATGCCGATGAGCTGGCGAGCGAGGTGGGGTACGTGGCGATGCCGGACGACGCGTACGAACTGGCCCTGGAGCGCTTTCGCACGCGCACGGCGGGGACCGTCTTTGGGGCCGAGGGGATCGACGCAACCGGCACGCGCGTGGAGAAGATGCTGCGGGCGGCCATGACAGACACGACGGCCCAGGAATAAGCACCGTCTGCTCGCCGACTGTCCGACCTGGCTGAGTGTCTATGAGTACGACTCCCTCCCCAGCACCGACGACCGCGGAGGATGAGACGACACGCGATTCCCGCCCGGCCGAGGACCTCCGCCAACAGGTGTACGACAGCCCGAAGGAACGGGCCATCGAGTACGCGCTCGGGGCGTGTGCCCTCATCAGCGTGCTTACGACGCTGGGAATTGCGGCCGTACTCGTCGTCGAGTCGATCCCGTTTTTTCAGTCGGTGCCCCTTACCGAATTCTTCGGAGACACGCGCTGGACCCCACAGTTCGCAGAGAAGCACTTCGGCATCTGGGCACTGGATCTCGGCGGTGGTGGCCCTTCCGGTGGGTCTGGCCAGCGCCATCTTCATTTCGGAGTACGCCGCCGACTGGGTCCGAAAAATCCTGAAGCCCGGCCTGGAGTTGCTGGCCGGCGTGCCGACGGTCGTGTATGGCTACTTCGCACTGACCTTCGTCACCCCGCTCCTGCAGACATTCGTTCCGGGCTTGGGCGTCTACAACGCGCTCAGTGCAGGCATCGTCGTCGGCATCATGATCATTCCCATGGTCGCCTCCCTCAGCGAGGACGCCCTACAGGCCGTGCCCAAAAGCTTGGCCCAAGCCGCCTACGCCCTCGGGTCCACCAAATACGAGGCTGTAACGCGGGTAAAAGTACCGGCGGCCTTCGGGGGCATCATGGCCAGTTTCATCCTGGCCGTGAGTCGCGCCATCGGCGAGACGATGATTGTCACCCTGGCGGCGGGGGCTACGCCTAAGATGACGCTCGACCCGAGGGAGTCGATTCAGGCCATGACGGCCTTCATCGTGCAGGTGAGCAAGGGCGACACGCCGCAAGGCACCATTCAATATCAGAGCATTTTTGCGGTGGGACTGGTCCTTTTCCTCATCACTCTTGCTATGAACGTCCTCGCCAACCGCATCACACGCCGCTACCAGGAAAAATACTGATTCAGTTGAAGGTTGGAAGGTTGAACGTTGAAGGTTCGAAAGGGGAGCCTCACCATCAACATTCAGAACCTGTTTGGTGGATGGATCCGATGTCGAGACACAGTGGTCGACGTGCACGAACGGCGCCCAAACGAGCCCTGTAGCGGGGGCCGAGCCCCGCGAGGTCATGCCTCTGGTGAGCTACCGGGCGAGTGTAGAAGCCGTTCTGCATGAGATCCACGAAGTCGCAGGCCAGAGGCAGTCCGCCAAACAGGTTCTCAACCCATGAAACATTGGTGCCACTGAATGCACGCATCGACGGGATCCCGTCCCTGAAAGCATGATCTCGGACACCAGAGTGGATCGGTACTACTACA
>PXSY01000153.1 GCA_003023125.1 Bacteroidetes bacterium QH_10_64_19 | reverse complement strand
CGGAGCGCGAGGCTCGAAACACCGCGCTGGGGGTGTCGAACGCCGCTAGAAGTGCTCGAAGAAGCTGTGGGCCCACGCCGTCCACCAACGACAGCCCGACGAGGGCGCGCTGTTCTCCGGCCCGGTCCCGATTCGGCGGCTCGCCGTCCTCTTGAAGCGGGAGTCTCATGCGTCAACCGTCTCTGCGGATCGCGTGGACGTGACCATGTCGTTGAGCGTGTACTTCAGCTGGTCCAGCCCGATGTCGGCGACAGCACTGATCGGAAGCACCGACACGTCGTCCGGAAACTCGTCGGCCACCACGTCGGGCAGGAGGGCCCGCTCGTCGGGCGCCAGCACATCGACCTTCGAGAGGGCCACGACCCGGGGCTTGTCGAGCAGGTCGGCCTCATGGGCCTCCAGTTCGTGGAGGAGATCCTCGTACTCCGCCCCCAGGTCCGACGACGTAATGGGCAGGACGAAGAGGAGCACCGACGTGCGCTCGATGTGGCGCAGGAATTGTAGTCCCAACCCTTTCCCCTCGTGCGCCTCCGGCTCCGCGGCCGAGACCGACGAGACGAGCGTGCTCTTTCCCGCATTCGGGAACCCAACGAGTCCCACGTCGGCCATCAGCTTCAACTCGAACGTCAGGTGGCGCTCCTCCCCCGGCTCCCCCGGTTCGGCCTCGCGGGGCGTCTGATTCGTGCTCGACTTGAAGAAGGCATTTCCGCGACCGCCCTCCCCCCCCTCGGCCACTACGATGCGCTCCTCCGGCTCCACAACCTCCCCGACCACCTGGTCCGTGTGCTTATCTTTGACGACGGTGCCCGGCGGCACGCGGATGATCACGTCCTCGCCCGAGGCCCCTGTTTGCTCTCGACGCCCTCCGGGCTTCCCGTCATCGGCGAAGACGTGCTTGTTGTGACTCAGGTCCATTAGCGTGTACAGGTTCTCGTCGGCCTCCACGAAGACGGAGCCCCCATCGCCGCCGTCGCCCCCCGACGGCCCGCCCTTCGGCACATACTTTTCCTTGCGCCACGCAACGATGCCCTTCCCCCCATCGCCACTGCTGACCTTGAGATCGACCCTGTCGAGAAACTTCATGCGGAGGCGCGCTTCGTGTCTAAAGCCCGGCGAAGTACCGACGAGAAATGGCCGACGAAAAGTAAAGATATCAATCATACAGTCGCCTTCCCTCAAGGTTTTCACGGGGGTTTTTCGGCTAGGCGGTGAAACTGCGCCGTCCCGCCGCGTACGTTTCGTTCCCGATTCGACTTCACCATTTGTCTCCTTCTATGACGACGGTCAGCATCTACACCGATGGCGCCTGCAGCGGGAATCCGGGGCCCGGCGGCTGGGCCGCGATCGTGATTCCCGAAGAAACCCCCGAGGCCACCGAACAGCTCACGGGCGGCGAGGCCTATACCACGAACAACAAGATGGAGCTGCGGGCCGCCCTGGAGGCGCTGCGGGCCCTCGATGCCTCGGCCAACGTCATCCTTCACACCGACAGCGAGTACCTGTCCAAGGCGTTCAACGAAGGGTGGCTCGACAGCTGGCAGGACAACGACTGGCAGACCTCCTCCAACAACGCCGTCAAAAATCAGGGGCTCTGGAAGGCCCTTCTCGAAGAAGCCGACCGGCACGACGTGGAGTGGGTGTGGGTAAAGGGCCACGCCGACAACGAACTTAACAACATGGCCGACGAACTTGCCGTGGCCGCGATGGAGCGATTCAAGTGAGTGGGCACATCGCGGGCGCGGGAGTAGAGAGCGTGGGAGTGGAGAGCGGGGAAGGAAGGGGGAAGACCGGTTCCCATCATTCACCGCAAAATACCGAACCCTAACCGATCCGTGCAAAAGTCCTTACAGAGGACGCTGTGAGGTATGGGCGTCTGGGCGTTCGGGCGTATAGGTGAAAAATCGCCCACACGCCCACACTCCCATACGCAGCCCTTGGACGGCAGAACACGCCCAGTCATCGGAAGGATCCTTCCATTTACAGACGTTCTCACACATCGGTAACGCCCCCTCAACGCTCACCCCCCAACCCCCAACAACTCGCCCCGATCGGACAGGGCGTTCGTAAATGCGTCGACGAAGGCCTCCACTTCTGACGGGCGCACGCCGACCGTGAGGGTCGTCACGTCGGTGTACGTGCTCTCCTGCACCTCTGTATCGAACTGCCGGAGCACCTGCTCGGCCGGCGCAGTATCGTCGTAGTCGAACCGGACGCGGACCGGTGTTCGCACGACGCGTTCGACGAGGGAGGCCCGATCGAGCGCCGCCGAGGCCGCGTCGCCGTAGGCCCGCGCAAGCCCGCCGGTGCCTAGTTCCGTGCCCCCAAAGTACCGCGTCACCACCACGAGCGTGTTTGTGAGGTCCCGGGCGTCAATCTGACGGAGGATGGGCTTTCCCGCCGTTCCACTCGGCTCGCCGTCGTCATCGTACCGGAAATCCTCGCCCTCCCGGCCGAGGCGGTAGGCCGTGCAATGATGAGTGGCCTTGTGCTCCCGTTCACAAATCGTCTCGATGCACTCAGTCACCGCTCGCCGGTCTGACACCGGCATGGCCTCGGCGAGAAACCGGGACCCTTCCACGGTCTGCTCGGCCCGGGCGGACTCGTCAATCGTGCGGTACGTGTCGCTCATCGGGAATGCACCTCCGTGGAGTGGGGCGATGCGGCTGAGTGTGGTGACGCGGTGGCGTTCCCTATCGTCTCACCGGTCAGGATCGGTCTTCGCCACGTCGATGTGTGCTTCGAAACTTCTGGAATGCAATTGATTGATCGCTCCGAAACCCCCCTATCTCCCAGGAGTCAAGGACAATCCTTATTGACGGCTGCCCGTTCCTCTTTGCGGTCCCTCTTTTCCTGGTCGGATGTGGCGCGTCGGACGACGGGGGGCAGGATCGAGGCGGATGGGGCGGGGGACAGTCGAATGGCTCTCCACCGTCGGTGCAGGCTGTGCAGGCGCGGCTCGGATCGTTGCCCCTGGAGGAGCGGATGAGCGGCACGGTGGAGGCCCGGAATCAAGTCCCCATTTATCCCGAGATCAGCGCACGGGTGGAGGAAGTTATGGCCCGAAACGGCGACGATGTGGAAAAGGGGACCCCCCTCGTTCGGCTGCGCGACGACCAGTATCAGGAGCGAGTTCAGCAGGCCGAGGCGTCGCTCCGGATTGCCCGGGCCGACGCAAAGAGTGCCCGCGCCGATCTCAAAGAGGTTCGCTCTCAGCTGAAACGGACCGAGCGCCTCGCCGAGCAGGACTTTGAGAGTCAACAGCGGCTCGAATCGCTTCGTGCACAGGTCGATCAGGCCGAGGCGCAGGTGGAGCGGGCGGAAGCGCAGGTACAGCAGGCCCAGGCCACGCTCGACGAGCGTCGGACAGACCTTCGCCGGACTGTGGTGCGAGCCCCCATCACAGGACAAGTGGGCAACCGCGATGTACAGGTGGGGCAGCGGGTGGATTCCAACACCCAGCTCTACACCATGGGCGACCTCGACTCCGTGCGCATCGAGGTCCCGGTGACGGATCGCATGTTGGGGCAGATCGAAGAGGGCCAGACCGCCCGCATCACCGCTCCGTCGCTGGGCGACACCACGATCACAGCGGGGATCACCCGTGTTTCGCCATTTATGGGTAGTGGCAGCTACAGCACGGAGGCCGAGGTCGAAGTGCCGAACCCCGACGGTCTTCTGAAATCCGGAATGTTCGTTCAGGTGGACGTTGCCTACGCGGAGAGCCAGAAGGCTACCCTCATCCCTCTCAGCGCACTGTACGAGGACCCCACCACCGGCAAGCGCGGCGTGTTCGTGGCCCCGACTCTCGGCACCGAGGTTCCGGTGGAGATGCCAGACGCGGAGAATACAGATGATCCACCGCCCCTGACACAGCCAACCCCGACCCGATTCCGCCAGGTGGAAATCCTGGCAGAAGGATCCCAGACCGCTGGGATTCGGGGCATCGAACCGGGCGACTGGGTTGTGACCGTTGGCCAGAATCTACTGAGCACAAGCGCCGACGAACGGGTGGACGCCCGGGTGCGGCCCATGTCCTGGTCCCGCCTCATGGCCCTGCAGCGCCTGCAAGACACTGACTTGCTGCAGCGCGTGCTGAACCGGCAGCAGGAGATGGCGGAGCGCCGGTTCGGGAATCAAGATACGGCTCAGGCCGACACAACCGCTTCCGCTCAGGGGCTCTCAGGCGCCGTCGACTCCACTCGCTTGTCGGGATCGGCCCTCCACGCCTCTCGGTAACGTCCGTTCGTCTTTCTACTCCTCGACTTGCGTCCCCCATGTCTCTCTACGACACGTCCATCCGCCGTCCGGTCGCCACCGCGATGACGTTCCTCGCCATCCTCGTGGTGGGGATCGTGAGCTTCCGCTACCTGCCGGTGGATCTGCTGCCGGAAATCGAGTATCCGCGCGTGACGGTCTACACCAACTATCCAAACGTGGGCCCGGAAGAGATCGAGAAAATCATCACCGACCCGGTGGCCAATGCTGTCTCCGGCGTGCCCAACGTGGAGCGCATGACCTCCAACTCCGATGAGGGCGGGAGCCGGGTAAATCTCGAGTTTGCGCAGGGCACCGATCTGAACGCGGCAGCCAATGACGTGCGCGCCGCCCTGGACCGCATCCGCGACGAGCTGCCGGTGGAGGCAGAGCCGCCCGGGATCTGGAAGTTTGACCCCAACAGTCAGGAGATCGTCTCGGTGGCGGTCGAGTCGAGTCGCGACATGGAGTCGCTCACGCGCCTCATGGAGCGCGACCTGGGCCGTCGCTTCGAGCAGGTGCCCGGCGTGGGAACTTTGAACATCCGGGGGGGCATTTACCGCGAGGTACAAGTCAATATTGAGCGAGAACGATTGCGCGCCTATGACATGTCCGCCGCGGAGGTGCAGCAGGCGATTGCCCAGTCGAACACGGCCCTCCCCGGTGGCAATGTGAAGGAAGGCCTCAATGACCTGTATGTGCGGACGCAGGGGGAGTACAAATCGCTGGATGAGATCCGCCGCACCGTCATTACGAGGGCAGATGGGGCTCCGGTCCGTGTCTCGGACGTGGCCGAGGTGGTCGACGGCTACGAGGACCTCCAGCGCATCACCGAGCTGAACGGGGTGCCCGTTGTGCGGCTTGAGATTCAGAAGCAAAGCGGGGCCAACACCGTGACCGTGGCGGAAAACATCCGGGAGGTGGTAAGCCGAATTAATGCCACCCGCTCGGACGTGAAGCTAACGGTAGTCAGCGACCAGAGCGAATTTATTCGTCAGTCCATCAACAACGTCCAGAATTCGGCCATCTGGGGGTCGCTCCTGGCCATTCTGGTGCTGTACCTCTTCCTGCGCAATGGATCGACGACCTTCATTGTCGCGCTGTCGATTCCCATTTCAATCATCGCCACGTTCGCTCTTCTCTTCTTCAACGGCCTCTCACTGAACCAGATGACGTTCGGGGGACTGGCCCTGGGAGTGGGATTGATTGTCGACAACGCAATCGTGGTCTTAGAAAACATTATCCGACAACGGGAGGAGAATGGGCGCTCCCTAAAGGAGGCCGCCTCGATCGGGACGCGGGAGGTGGCCGGGGCCATTGTGGCCTCCACGCTGACCACCTCCGTCATCTTTCTTCCCCTGGTGTTCGCCCGCACCACCACGGCGGCGCTCTTCCAGTCGCTGGCCTTGGTCGTCGTCTTTGCCCTCGTTTGCTCGCTGCTGGTGGCCCTGACGCTGGTCCCCATGCTGTCGAGCCGGTTCCTGACCGTGGATGCAGGCGAGGAGACGGCGGAGCGGGACACCTCAAAGTCCTGGTTCCAGCGGGCATTCGCGCGCCTTGAGAACCGCTACTCGGACTTCATCGACTACACCCTCGGGCGGCGATGGATCGTGTTTGGCGCGACGGCGGTGTTGCTGGTCGGTTCCGTCGCCCTGTGGCCCATGATCTCGATCGAGCTCGCGCCCCAGACCGACGCCAATCAAATCGACGTGGACCTGGAGATGGCGCAGGGGACCAACATCGCCGTGGTCATGGAATATCTGGACGAACTGGAGCGGAAGGTGAAGCCCCTGCTGCCGGAGGACGAGGTCGAAAACTTTGCCAAGCAGGTGCAGCCCTGGGGCGCCGAGGTCGAAATCCAGCTCAAGTCGGCCGACGAGCGCTCGGTCAACACCTTCGCCCTGGCCGACACCATCCGCTCTGAGGTGCTCGGCAAGGTTCCAGGGGCTGATCTTCGGGTTAGTGCCCAGTCTGGCCTCTGGGTCCTGCGTTGAGGGCGTGGCCAGTGCCCGCTCGGGACGGCGCGAGGGACGTCCGGAGCAGAACATTCGCTTCCTTCGCGACAAGATCTCGTCGCTCGGGTTGAGCGTCCAGGAGGTCGCCCAGGCTGTCCAGACGAACGTGGGCGGAAGCCGGGCGGCGGCGTACCGGGACGGGGGGAACCAATTCCCGATCACCGTGCGCCTGCGTCCCGAGGATCGTCTCTCGGTGCAGGATCTCGACAACGTGTCGATTCGGACCCCCGACGGGCAGTCCGTACCCATCTCGTCTCTGGTCAGCATGGACCGGGGCCGGGGCCCCACCGAAATCCAACGCATCAATGGGCAGCGCGTCACCTACATCTCGGCCAGCCTCACCAGCGACGCCGTGCTGGGCGAGGTGGTAGAACGGTCCCGCGCAGCCCTCTCAGACCTCTCGCTTCCGGAAGGCTTCTCGGTCACCTTCGGGGGCGAGTACCGGGAGCAGAAGAAGGCGCAGCAGGACTTCCTCATCGCCATCATTATGGCCCTCGTGCTCATCTACATGGTGATGGCCGGGCAGTTCGAGCGCTTTCTCGACCCGCTTGTCGTCATGTTCAGCGTGCCGCTGGTGCTGATCGGCGTATTGCCTACGCTCGTGCTCACCAACACCACCGTCAACATCCAGAGCGTGATGGGACTGGTGATGCTCATCGGCATCGTCGTGAACAACGCCATCGTGCTCGTCGACTACATCAATCTCATGCGGCGGGAGCACGAGATGGACCTCATGCCGGCCGTGGCGGAGGCGGGACGCCTGCGCCTGCGGCCCATTCTCATGACCACGCTCACGACGGTACTCGGGCTCGCTCCCTTGGCCCTGGGACTCGGGGCCGGCGCTGAGATTCAGGCCGCCCTCGCTCGTGTCGTAATCGGTGGACTCCTGGCCTCCACGTTCGTGACCCTCGTCCTCATCCCCACTGCCTACGTGAGCCTCGAACTGACGGCGCGCAGCCTGAAGGAGAGGCTGCCGGACTGGTCATGGCTTCCCGACTCTGGCCTCCAGCCCCGACGGGCATAGGCCCCGATCACCGCGTTAGGCCGTTGGTCGGGCCGCTGAGGGCGTCCCCGAATGGGGCCGAACCATTTTGGACGTGCCGCCGTGGATCACGGCAAGTGCGCCCGCTCCAGGTGTCGCCGTTCTCGCTCGCATCTTGTCCAGAGGAGTCCCCTTCATGCGCCGTCTCGATTTCTCCCGTCCCCTCGTCGGCCTTCTCCTTGTCACCAGTCTCCTCCTGGGCGGCGGTCCGGGGTTGGGGTGCGCCCCGGATCAGGAGACTGGCGACGCGGACACCACGGAGATCCGGACCCCGGTGCCCTCGTCCGATCCCACGCCCACGGTGGCCGATACGTCGGTGGAAGGGGACGTGCCGTACGTGGCCACGCCCAACGAGACCGTGCGGGGCATGCTGGAGCTCGCTGACGTATCGGACGACGACGTGGTGTACGACCTGGGGAGTGGCGACGGGCGCATTCCTATCGCCGCCGCTCAACGGTACGGGGCCCGCGGCGTAGGCATTGAAATCAAGCCGAGCCTCGTGGACCAGGCCCGCAAAAACGCTGAGCGCTCCGGCGTGGGTGATCGGGTCGCGTTTCGCCAGCAAGACCTCTTCAAAGCCGATTTCAGCGAGGCCACAGTCGTGACGATGTACCTCTTCCCGGAGGTCAACCTGAGGCTGCGGCCGATGCTGTTCGAGCAGTTGGAACCAGGCACGCGCGTCGTCTCTCACAGCTTCGACATGAACGGGTGGGCGCCCGACTCAACAGCGAAGGTCAACGGCGACGTGCTTTACCTGTGGACGATTCCGGAGGAAGTGCCCGCGCACCTGCAAGAGAAATAGCACAACGTCTCCAAACAGCAAATCCCCGCTCCGTCCCCGAACGGACGTGAGCAGGGATTCGCGTTGACCGACATGGGGCTGGAGTGGAGCCACTGGGATTCGAACCCAGGACCTCTGGAGTGCGATTCCAGCGCTCTACCAGCTGAGCTATGGCCCCGGTTGGAATCGGAGGCGGCCAAGCGCCGCTTCGTCTCGAAATTCTGTCATTGGCTACGTCCCGTTCTGATAGTCTGTTCCTGCGTGCATGATCGACGGCACGGCAATCGGCAGAATCCGTCGTGAGAACCGTGCGAAAGAACGGCCGTGACGAGCATGTAAGAAGCCCATGGCGTCGGGCACGCGCATCCAAGCATGTCGTAGAGTCTGCAGCACTAATTTGGAACTAGACCCACCCACGCCGTGAGTCACAAAAATTTGCCGACGAAGACGTGTCCGGTGTGCAACCGCGAGTTTGAGTGGCGCAAGAAATGGGAGGACGACTGGGAGAACGTGAAGTACTGCAGCCAGCGCTGTCGTCGCAATAAGGACCGCGATCACATCCCCTGGGCGAAGGAGGAATGACGGCTGGAGGGATGGAGGCCTGGAGGTATGGATGTCTTTCCTTCCATTCCCTCCCTACTCTCCCCTCCTTCAACCTTCTAACCTTCAACCGTCCAACCCTCGCCCCCCGTGCCTTCGACCGCCCTCGTCTGGGTCCGAAACGACCTGCGTGTTCGCGACCACGCGCCGCTCCACCACGCCGCCGACCACTACGACCAGGTCGTGCCCGTATACTGCTTCGATCCGCGCCACTTCGGCACCGCCATGTTCGACCTGCCGAAGACGAAT
>PXSY01000152.1 GCA_003023125.1 Bacteroidetes bacterium QH_10_64_19 | reverse complement strand
GATGGCAATCACTCGATTCGGACGGAACGGGAGGAGATGAGACATGACTGGTACGACTACACCGAGTAGCAATGCACGAATAACAATGCACGAAATGATCGCGCAAGAAGCGTTCCCATTCCTGCTCCCTCCCGTTATCGGGACGTTCGGGATCACGGTGAACAGGATGTTTGGGGGTCCGACGCACAGGCCGCCACTGTTGGTATGCCGTCTGGGGAACGACGGTTCGGTCTCCGATTATCTCCGACTCCACAGAGCCCGTCTTGATCTACGCCACAGACTGCGAGCGGCCGTTCCATGCATCCGATTCGACGACGACTGGCCCTCAGTCTTCGCGTGCTCATCCCCCTGGGCATCGGAACGAAGTTGTACGGGGGCCCCGCTGCAGGGGGGATCCACGGGCACGCGGGCGGCGTCCTCTACGCAATCTTCTGGACGGTCGTCGTGGTGCTGGCCGTTCCCTCGCTCTCCCCCTGGACCGTCGCCGGAGGTGTGTTCATCGTCACGTGCGGGCTGGAATTTTTACAGCTGTGGTCGCCTGCCCGGCTCGAAGCCATTCGGGACACGTTCTTCGGACACGCCCTTCCCGGGAGCACATTCGGACGATAGGACCTCCTGCACTACGCCATCGGGGCGGTGTGTGGAGGGCTATTCGTGCAGGTGGTGTCTCAGCGGACCTCGACCAATAGACTCCGACCTTTCATGGTGACCTGATGGGAGGGCGGAGCTGAAGTGTAGAATTACCTCCCCCGGCAGAAATATCCACAGCCCCAGCACGGCTTCGTCAAAAATGGCAGGAGCCGGAGACGCGAAGTCTTGAGGCGCCTATTCGGACAGGTCCGGATCGTCCTGGACGGCGCCATCTCCCTGCGGTTGGGGCATGTCCTGAGGCCCCGAATCGTCGAGTTGAAGGGGCTGCTCCTCCCGGGCCTCCACGAGAACGTCGGTGGCTTCGTCCTCCACCTGGAGCCGGAGATACTGTTGACGCGCCAGTTCGAGAAGGGCCAAAAACGTTGCGATGACAAACCCTCTGGACTTTCGCTGGACGAGGTCCCGGAAGGAGACGCGAGACTCACGGTCGAGCCGACGAAGGACGTAGCGCTGTTGTTCTTCCACCGTGTGCTCGACGGGCTCCACCTCGTGCACCGGCTCATCCTCTTCGTCCTCGTCCCCCTCCAGAACGCGCCCGAGCGCTTCTACCAGGTCGTACACGGAGGCGTCCACCTCCACTTCGTGATCCTCTTCCATCCGTTCACGATCGTCGGGCGCATCGCCCCGAACGAAATGCTCACGGCGGTGCTCGCGGCGCGTCGAAAGCTGGTGGAATGTCGTAAACGTCGATCTCGTCCCGCTTAATGAAAAACAGGAGCAGGTCCATCGGCCCTTCGAATTGCTCCAGTTCCACGCGGTACATGACCGATCTGGCTGTCGTGAACAGGCGGTGTCGTTATTCATTGTCGCGGGTCATCGGCGGTGAACCGTATGTGTATGCACTTCTACCCATCTGAAGCCCATGACATGGTAATCGCATCTGGACTTGAGGCCTGATATTGCCTCTCTCCGGAGCAGTGTGTCCGTGCTCCCGCCCCCTCTCGCCCGTGCTTATCAGGCTGTTTCATTGAGAGGCAAACGTGGGACGACATTCCGGCTGCTAAGCGAGTCATTAGCAACGCCTAATTCGCATGACCATCCGTCTCGTAGCCGTGAGGATGGCGGCGGTGCCACTCCCAGGCCGAACCGATGATGTCGTCGAGGTCGCCGTACTCGGGCGTCCAGCCAAGGTCCTCGCGGATTTTCTCGCTGCTGGCAATCAGCACGGCAGGGTCGCCCGGCCGGGGATCGCCCACCTCGGCGGGAATCTCTCGCCCGGTCACTCGTCGCGCAGTGTCAATGACCTCTCGGACACTGTGGCCCTCTCCGTTGCCAAGGTTGTAAACCCGGCTTTCATCATCCAGCGCTTCCAGGGCCCGAATGTGGGCCTGCGCGAGGTCGAGGACGTGGACGTAGTCCCGCACGCAGGTGCCGTCGGGCGTGTCGTAGTCGTCCCCAAAGATCACGATTTTCTCGCGCTGACCGAGCGCCACCTGAAGGACAAGCGGAATGAGATGGGTTTCGGGATCGTGGTCTTCACCCTGGTCGGGCCCAGCTGCGCCGGCCGCGTTGAAGTAGCGAAGGGCGGCGTACTGAAGGTCGTGAATCTCGTCGAGCCAGTGTAGCATCCGTTCCAGGATGAATTTCGACTCTCCGTACGGACTGCCCGGGTCGATCTCCACCTCCTCGTCGATCGGAATGCGCTCGGGCAGCCCGAAGAGATTGGCCGTTGAGGACAGGATAAAGCGGCCCACGTCGTGCTCCACAGCCGCCCGCATCAAATTGGCGCCGCACCGGACATTGTCGTCGAGGTACAGCAAAGGCTTTTCCATCGACTCGCCCACCAGGGTGTGCGAGGCAAAGTGCATGATGGCGTCCGGGCGATGGTCGGCGAGCGTGCGGTGGACCAACGCCTGATCCCGCAGGTCGCCGTGGACGAACGTAGCCGCGTCCGGAACCGCCGCACGATTCCCCTGCGACAGGTTGTCGAGCACCACGACGTCGTATCCGGTCTCTGTCAGTTGCCGGGCCACGGTACTTCCGATGTATCCGGCCCCTCCCGTAACGAGAACGCGCATGGTTGGAATGAGGGCTGTGTAGGGCGATCGAGAATTCCGTTGATACGGGCGCTATACAAACGGCGAGAGCCGGAGGGCCCTCGCCGTTCGATTCTACGAGTGCGTCTGCGTCGGCCTGGAACTGCCGGGCCGACACGACGGGAGCTATGCGCTTTCTCCGTCTTCCTCGGAAACAAACGGCTTCCGTGTGAGGCGCATCTTGCCGTCGTCATGTACTTCGAGGAGATGGACCTTGACCTTATCGCCCACCTCCATATAATTCTCCACGCTCTCGACATAGTCGTGGTCGATCTCGGAGACGTGAAGAAGGCCGGTCTGCTCGGGCATGATCTCCACGAACGCTCCGAAGTCGCGAATGCCCTTCACAGTACCCACGTAGTCTTCGCCTTCCTCGGGCACAGCCACAATCTGTTTGACGCGCTCGATGGCGGCCTCCGCGTCGCTCTGATTGGTCGCCGCGATCGTCACGATCCCGACGCCTTCTTCCTCCTCTACGGTGATCTCCGTGTTGGTCTCTTCCTGCACGCTCTTCACGACCTTCCCGCCCGGACCAATGACGGCGCCGATGCGGTCCGGATCGATCGTGAGCTTGGTGAGGCGTGGGGCGTGCTCGGAGAGTTCTTCCCGCGGTTCCGAAATGACCTCCTCCATGCTATCGAGGATGAAGTGCCGGGCCTCTCGGGACTGCTTCAGGGCCTTGAGCATCACGTCGCGGGAGAGGCCTTCGATCTTCATGTCCATCTGGCAGGCCGTAATGCCGTCCCGCGTGCCCGTGATCTTAAAGTCCATGTCGCCCAGGTGGTCCTCCTGGCCGAGGATGTCGGTAAGCACACTCGTCTCGTCGCCCTGCTGAACGAGCCCCATGGCGATGCCGGCCACGGGCTTCTCGATGGGGACGCCCGCATCCATGAGCGCCAGGCTACCGGCACACACGCTCGCCATCGACGAAGAACCGTTCGACTCCATCACGTCGGTGTTGATGCGGATGGTGTAGGGGAATTCGTCCTGCTCCGGAATCACCGGACGGAGGGCGCGCTCGGCGAGCATGCTGTGGCCGATCTCTCGACGCTTGGGCCCGCGCAGGTAGCTGGCCTCGCCCACAGAGAACGGTGGAAAGCGGTAGTGCAGGTAGAAGGGCTTGTCGGTGTCGGCAAAGACCTCGTCCACCGGCTGCACGTCCTCGGACGTACCGAGCGTGATGGAGCCGAGCACCTGCGTCTCGCCCCGCGTAAAGATGGCCGACCCGTGCACGCGCGGAAGGTAGCCGACCTCCATCCACAGGTCCCGTACGTCGGCCTGGTCGCGGCCGTCGATGCGCTTGCCTTCCTCGACAATCATCTTGCGCATCTCCGCCTTCTCGACCTCACCGATCGCGTCGCGGACATCGGAGGCGGTGTAGCCTTCCGGCGTTTCGCCCTCGTCTCCGAGCACCTCATCGGCGGCCTCGTCCTTGAGGTCGCCGATGCCCCCGTGGAAGGTCTCCTTGCTGTACGGGCCGTAGATGTGATCGGCGACCTTCGAGCCGTACTGCTCTTTCATTTGTTCGACGAGCTGTTCCGGCACGAGGTCGGCCTCCCACTCGAAGGGCTCCGGCTCTCCGACTTGGTCGATCAGCTTGTGCTGCCCCCGGCAAAGCCGCCGGATTGACCGATGCGCTTCGTCAAGCGCCTCGATCATGCTCTCCTCACTGATCTCGTGGGCTTCGCCCTCCACCATGACGAGGGCATCTTCCTTCCCCGCCACCACGAGGTCGATGTCGCTCTCTTCTGTCTGCTGCATCGTCGGGTTGACGATGTACTCGCCGTCGACGCGGCCCACGCGCACCTCGGCGATGGGCCCGGCGAAGGGTGCCCCCGACAACATGAGCGCCGCGGACGACCCGACGCCCGCGATGACGTCCGCGTCGAAGTCCTGCCCAGCCGAGATGACGAAGTTGACGACGTGGACGTCGTGGTAAAACCCGTCCGGAAAGAGCGGCCGCACGGCCCGGTCAATGAGCCGGGCCGTCAGCGTCTCCTTGTCCGTGGGACGTCCTTCGCGCTTGATGAATCCGCCCGGCACCTTCCCCCCGGCGGCAAACTTCTCTCGGTAGTCGACAGTGAGCGGAAAGAAGTTGGACTCGTTAACCGAGTCGCTGATCGTGGCGGTGGACAGGACCATCGTGTCGCCCAACCGGGCCACGACGGATCCGTCGGCTTGCTTGGCAATGCGACCGGTCTCTAGAGACAGAGACCGCTCTGGGACAAATTCGATGTCTTGAATCGCTGCTTCAGGCTTCATAAATCTCAGTTTGATACACTCAGAGTCAACAATGGCGAAAGGGGTTCCGACCGAGGGACGCAAACAGCCCCTCAGACCAGTCACAGCCTTAACATAACAAACGGCCTCCCGACGGACGTCGGGACGCCGAATGATGACAGGCTACTTCCGAAGGTCGAGCTCATCTCGGATCGAACGGTAGCGCTCAACTTCATTCTCTTGCAGATAGTTGAGCAACCGCCGTCGCTTGCCGACGAGATCGAGCAATCCTTGACGGGTGGAGTTATCGTTAGGATGGTCTTCGAGATGCTCCGTGAGGCGCTGAATGCGCTTCGTAAAAATCGCGATTTGCACCTCAGGAGTTCCGGTGTCGTCCGGTCCATTGCCGAACCGATCTACAATTTCCTGTTTCTCGTCCTTAGTAATCATCGTGCAGTCTGTGGGTACCTCTTTAGATTATGCCATGCTAAAGAAGAACCGCGAGCCCTGCGTCGTTTCGCGGGTTTCGGCGTCGAACCTGCGCGCCACTCTCCCGGCGCAGGACCGGGATGGCTGGCCATCAGGCCAAAGCTTCGACAACGGTTCTGCAACGCTGTTCATCTTCCGAAAGTTGCGCGGTCAGTGCGTCCGCTGACTGAAACTTCTGTTCGTCTCGCAATCTTCGCAGGAACTGTACAGAGAGCCACTCCCCGTACAAATCCCCGTCGAAGTCGAGCAGGTGCACCTCCACCGTCACATTCATCTCGTCGAAGGTGGGGCGTCGACCGATGTTCATCATGCCCCCCTGCCGGCGGCCGTCGGGAAGCGTAACGGTCGTGGCGTATACCCCTCGTCTGGGGATGAGCTTTCGGGCGTCCTCCAGGGCAAGATTCGCGGTCGGATACCCGAGCTCTCGCCCCCGTCCCTCGCCGCGCGCCACAGTGCCGTCGAGCCGATAGGGACGGCCCAGCCGTTCGTTGGCCTGCTCGATTGCCCCCTCGTCGCCCAGCAGCGCCCGAATGGAGCTCGACGACACCACGTCGCGGTCCACCTCCTGCGGCGGAATGACGTCGACCTCAAACCCATACGTCGCCCCACACTCGCGGAGGAGGTCGACGTCGCCGGCCCGGTCTTTTCCGAACCGATGGTCGTAGCCGACCGTGATCTCCTGCACCCCAATGCGCTGCACCAACACGTCGCGGACGTACGCCTCGGGACTGAGCTGGGCGAACTCCATCGAAAACGGGATGACGACGAACCGATCGAGCCCGAGGTCTTCCAGCAGATCGGCGCGCTCGGCAACGGTCGTCAGGAGCGGCACGTTGTCCTCATGGACGACCGAGCGGGGATGCGGATCGAACGAGACAAGCGTACTTGGGCCCGACCGGTCCTCGGCGCGACGACGCAGGTATTCAATGATCGCCTGGTGCCCGCGGTGAACCCCATCGAACGTGCCAACGGTGACGACCGACTGGTCGTCGTGGGTGATGTCGTCCCAGCCAATTTCGCGCTTCATAGACAGGGTCGGATCAGCTTAGAACAACGTGTCCTCCAGCGTCTCCATGGACCGACTGTGCTCAACGGTGAATTTCCCCATAGTCGTGCGGCGGAGGGCCGTAAGGGGCGCTCCCACGCCAAGCGCCTCGCCCAGACCTCGAGCCAGCCCCTGAACGTACGTCCCCTTCGAGCACTCCACTCGGAACGAAAGGGCCGGAGGCGCTCACTCGGTGAACTCCAACTGGTGAATCTGCACCTGCCGAGGGGTGCGTTTCACCGTCTCGCCCCGTCGGGCCTCTTGTAGAGCCGTTCCCCGTCTACCTTGACCGCCAAGTACATGGGCGGGACTTGATCGATGGTGTTGAGGAAGGTATCGCGGATGTCTTCAAGGTCGGCCCAGGCCCCCCCGACGGATCGGCACGCTCGACGACCTTCGTTTCGACGGGCCGTCGGGCAGGGTATAAATCATCTCCGGCGGGATGTCGCGCTGGGCCGCGGCGGAAGGCACGGGGCAATAGTGCGGTCGGATTTGCACTGTGGTGCGGCGGAGCGAGAGACTCTTCCCACTTCGCGCAGGGACGCGGCGCCACGGTTCGACACGTCGGCGGCACGTCGGACACAGAGCGATGTGTCGCTACTGGAGATCTTCGGGGGATTCATCGTCCCCGAGACGACGCTCCCGTTCTTCTCGAATCCGGTCGAACAGGTTTTTCATGCGCTTGGCTTCCTCCAGCGACTCGTCGTGAAAGAACTTCAGCTCCGGGATCTCGCGAACCTGATGGCGAATCCGGGAGGCCAGTTTTTCGCGGATCTCATCCGCGAGGGCCTTGAGTTGGCGGAACGTCGCCTCTCGCTCTTCGGAGGTGTCGCCCATCACGCTCGCGTACAGGTATGCGATGGAAAGGTCACCGGTCACACGGGCGCGGGTGATCGTCACCATCGGCTGGAGTTGATCGGAATAGTCCCGCTGAAGGATGCGGGCGACCTCTCGCTGGACAAGCTCAGCAACGCGTTCGGTGTAAACACTCATCTCCGTTGGGGGGCAGAATAAACCGTCTCAGGACACGCGTGGACTCCGGGATCGTCCCGGTGGGGCCGTGAAGTCAGACCTCAAGCTCTCGCTTCTCCTCGACGACCACGTAGGTTTCGAGCTCATCGTCCACCTTCACATCGTCGAAGTTCTCGACCGAGAGGCCACACTCGTAGCCGCTCTGGACTTCTTTCACGTCGTCCTCGAAGCGCTTGAGGGAGTCAATCTCGCCCTCGTACTGCACAACCCCGTCGCGCACGACGCGTACCTTGTGGTTTCGGCCGACCGTGCCCTCGTTGACGTAACATCCCGCGACCGTGCCCACGTCGGGTACGCTGAACGTGTCGCGGACCTCCGCACGGCCCTTCGTCTCCTCGCGGCGCTCGGGCGAAAGGAGCCCTTCGAGCGCGTCCCGCACGTCCTCGATGGCCGAGTAGATGACCGAGTAGGTCCGGATGTCAACGTCCTCGCGGTTGGCCGCCTCGCGGGCGCCGGAGGTGGGACGCACCTGGAAGCCCAGGATAATGGCGTCGGACGCCCGGGCCAGCATGACGTCGCTCTCGCTGATCGCCCCCACGCCGCTGTGGATGACGTTCACGGCCACCTCGTCGGTCTTGAGCTTGAGGAGCGCATCGGAGAGGGCCTCGACCGAGCCGCCCACATCGGCCTTGATGATGAGGTTGAGTTCGTGGAACTCGCCCTCGGCCATCTTGCGGCTCACCTGATCGAGCGACACCTGACTCTGACGGCGAAGCTCCTGCTCGCGGTGGATGCGCTGGCGTTCCTGCGCCAGTTCGCGGGCCTCGCCCTCCTCCTCCATGACCACAAACTGGTCCCCCACCTCGGGCGACCCGTCACATCCTAGAACGAGCGCAGGCTGCGACGGCCCCACCGATTCGATGCGGTTGTCCCGCTCGTCGAACATGGCCCGGACGCTCCCGCTGTACATGCCTGCCAGGAAGGGATCGCCCGTCTCAAGGGTGCCGTTCTGTACGAGCACCGTGATGACGTTTCCGCGGCCCTTCTCCAGGCGACTCTCAATGATGACGCCGGAGGCTTCGCGGTTCGGATTGGCCTGCAGCTCCATGATCTCGGACTGCAAAAGGATCTTGTCCAGCAGGCCGTCGATGCCTTGGCCCGTCTTCGCGGACACTTCGGCGGACTGGACATCACCCCCGTATTCCTCGACGAGGACATTCTGATCTGCAAGTTCAGCCCGCACCTTCTCGGCGTCGGCCTCGCGCTTGTCCATCTTGTTGATGGCGACCACGATGGGCACATCGGCCGCCTGCGCGTGATTGATGGCCTCCTTCGTGCGGGGCATCACCGAATCGTCGGCCGCCACGACCAGGATCACAATGTCGGTGGCCTTGGCGCCACGGGCCCGCATCGCGGTGAAGGCCTCGTGGCCCGGCGTGTCGAGGAAGGTGATGGCTTCGTCGTCATGGTCCGTGAGTTCCACATAGTGCGCCCCCACGTGCTGCGTGATGCCGCCTTCCTCCCCGGCCACAACGTTCGCGTTGCGGATGTAGTCGAGAAGCGAGGTCTTTCCGTGGTCGACGTGTCCCATCACAGTGACGACCGGGGCGCGCGGCTCCAGGTCTTCGGGATCGTCCTCGTCGACTTCAACAGCCTCCGTGTCCCGCTCCGCGACAAACTCGACCTCGTAGCCGTACTCGTCGGCCACGAACTCAATCGTCTCGCGGTCGAGGCGCTGATTGATGGAGACCATCATGCCCGCATCGAACAACGCATCAATCACGTCGCTCACGGGCTCGCCGATGAGATTGGCCAGCTCCCCAGTCGTCACGAACTCCGTCACCTCGAGGATATTTTCTTGCTCGCGCTTGCGCTCGCGGCGACGCTTGCGCTCCTCTTCGTGGCGCTCGCGGCGACGACGACGGCGGCGCTGGCGCTCGCGACTGGCACCTTGCTCGAGCTCCTGCAGCGTTTCCTGAATCGTCTGCTCGATGTCCTCCTCGTCGGGCCCGCCTTTCTTTTGCTTCTGCTTCTTCTGCTTGTCTTTCTTTTGCTTCTTTTTCTTTTCTTTCTGCCTGTCTTTCTTTTCCTCCTTCTTTTTTTCTTTTTCTTTCTCCTTGCGCTTGCGTTTGCGCTGCGGCCGCTGCAACTCATCGCTTTCGACCTTGCCGACCACGCTCGGTCCCCTCAGCCGGTAGCGGTCCGCCTTCACGGTGTCCCCTTCCCCCTCGGACTCTGCTTCCGCCTCGTCCGTCGTGTCGGCAGTCGCGTCCGCCGCGTCGGTCGTCTCGTCCGCCTCTTCTGCTTCGGCGGGAGCCTCCTCCGGCGCAGGGCCAGCCGGTGCCTCCGGAGACTCTTCCGCCTCCTCGGTCGTCGCCTCTGCCTCGGCCTCGGGAGCAGTCTCGTCCGCGGTCGCCTCGGCGGACGCGTCCTCATCGGCCTGCACTTCCTGGTCAGTCTCGTCGGCCGTCGGCGTCTCGAGCACTTCGTCCGTGGGGCCCTCCTCTTCGGTCGTTTCGGGACCCGAAGGCTCCCCGTCGGCCTGCGCCGATGCGTCCGGCGTCTCAGCCGCGACCGATTCTTCCTCCGAAACCTCCGCTGTCGCTTCGGGCGTGTCTTCCGGCGCTTCGTCGGCCAGGACCGGTTCGTCAGGAGCTTCAGAGACCTCGTCCGCCGTCTCGGATTTGGCGGATGTCTCTTCAGCAGACTCAGCCGATGCGGGCTCATCCTCCTCGCCGGACGGTTCCGGCTCGGTCTCCTGTTCGTCTTCCAGGGTGGTCACCTCATCCCGCTTCGGGCCTCCCTCCTCCTTCGCACGGAGCTCGCGGATGCGGGCCGCAGCTTCGGCGTCGTCGGCATACTCCTCCCGCAGAACGAGATAGGCCTCCTCGTCCACAATCTTGGCGTTGAGGCCCGATCCGGAGAGGCCATCCTCGTAGCCCTCGCTTTCTAGAAACTCAACCACGCGGTCCTGGGAGACATTCAGCTCCCGGACGACCTGGAAGAGTTTCTGCTCCTGAAAATCTTTCGTCTTGGTTGCCATAAGGCACGTTGTTGGTACACATCAACCTGCGAAACAGCGAACAAACTGCTTGCTCGCTACGCGAGATCAATCACGATTTGACCTCTGATTCTTCTTGCGCGGAGTCGGAGTCTTGAGCCGGAACAGCGGCGTCCGGATCGCCCCCTGTCTCTCCAGATGTCGTCTCTTCGGTGTCGGCTCCCTCCACTGGATCGGCCCCGACCGCGGACTCCGCCTCGGCATCGACCTCCTCCGGTGCAACGGAATGCCCGTCCGAATCTTCGGGTTCGCCAACATCGTCCGTGGTGTCGTCCTCGCCACTCACCGGTGCCGACTCGGAGGCCTCGCCTGCAGTAGCCGTCGTCTCTTCGGACTCGTTGCGGGTCCGGTCGCGCGGCTCCGCATCGCCGGTCGACTCGCTGGGCGAGGTGCCGTCCGTCTCGGTCGCCTCGGATGCCCCAACCGACTCGACGGTGAAGCGGCCCTGGCGAATCGCCTCGATAATGCCCGGCCCCTTCTGAAACTCCGTCTCGATGATGTCGAGCACGCGTTCAGCCGTGTCTCGATCCAGATCGGCGCGGCGGGCGAGCGCATCAACCGACAGCTCGAGGACGGCCTTCCCCGTGTCGCAACCAATCCGCTTGAGCTTCTCAATCGTGTCGTCCGTAAGCTCATCGCCAAACTGCTCAATGTCAATGTCCTCTTCGTCGGCCGGAATTTCGCGGTAGACGTCGATCTCGAATCCGGTCAGCTGCGTTGCGGGCTTGATGTTTACGCCCCGCTTGCCGATGGCCTGGCTCACCTCGTCGGGCGGCACTTCCACTCCGGGGCCTCCGACCACTGCATTACGTCAATGTTCTCGTCCGAGAGCTCCCGCACCACGGCGTTGATCCGAACGCCCTTCACGCCCACGCAGGCCCCCACCGGATCGACCTTCTCGTCGTGACTTTCCACAGCCACCTTCGCACGGTCGCCCGGAATCCGGGCCACTTCTTTGATCTCCACGATGCCGTCGTGGACCTCCGGCACCTCTACCTCGAAGAGGCGCTCCATAAAGACCGGCGAGGTCCGGCTGACCACCACCTGCGGATCACTTCCGGCGTCGCGGCGCACCTCCTTCACCACCGTCCGCAGCATATTTCCCTTCCGGTAATGATCGCCGGGGATCTGCTCGTCGCGCGGCAGCACCAGCTCGGTATCCTCGTGCATCAGGAGCGTCTCGTGCCGGCGCACCTGATAAATCTCGCCGACGACGATTTCGCCGATGCGCTCGGTGTACTCCTGATAGACCTGTTCCTTCTCGATGTCGCTGATGCGCTGACGGAAGGTCTGCCGGGCCGTCATTACGGCCCGGCGCCCAAAATCGCTGATGTCGAGCTCACCGGCCACCTCGTCGCCCACGTCGAACCCTTCATTAATCTTCTTGGCCTCGGAGCGCTTGATCTCGGTGACCGGATCGACCAGCTCCCAGTCCCCCACGACCTCCTGAATGTGGAGAATCTGGATGTCTCCCTGCTTCGGATTGAAAATGATCTCAAAGGCCTCGTCCGACCCATACCGCTTGCGGAGCATCGCGCGAAATACGTCTTCCACGATGAGCTGCAGCGTATCCCGGTCCATGTCTTTGGACCGAGCAATTTCCCCAAATGAGGAGATCAGGTCTTCGCTTCGCATAATCCGTCTCGTCCTGTGAAGAAGTACGTCCACTCGGGTCGGCCGTCGGGCAGCGTTCGGCGCCCATCACCAGGGCAATTCGATCCGCGCCTGTGTAATTGCCGTGTATGGAAGCCGAAGGCGTTCCGCCGACGGAAGTTCGAGCTCGATCATTTCGTCGTCCGCATTCGTGAGGTCCCCGACCACAATCTCTTCTTCGTCTTCATCATCCTGGTATCGTACACGCAACGTGCGCCCAACGTTCTTCCGATACTGCTGAGGCATCATCAAAGGACGCTTAATCCCCGGCGAGGACAGCTCTAGTTTGTAACTTCCATCGACCACGTCCTCCACATCGAGCAGAAAGCCAACCTCTTTGCTGATTGTCGCGAGGTCATCATGGCCCATCTCGGCCTCGGAGTCCACGTACACTTCCAAGACCCGCGTGCCCTTGTGCCCCCGCACCTCCACGTCGACCAGAAAGTAGTCGGTCCCGGCAATGACCTCTTCCGTGAGACCGCGGACTCGATCGGCAAGGCGTTGTTGCGTGGGATTCACAAGTGCGAAACCGTCAAGCATCCAAAAGTGCAGAGTGCAAAAAAGCGCCCGACCCGCCGGGCGGGACGAGCGCCAACCGTAACGTCCAGGTTCGGAGCCGTGGTCTCATGGCCAACACTCGCCCTGAGTACGAAAAGGTGGCACTGGCGGCCACCCTTTCACTGGAGGCAATCCAGCGAGACACGACAAGCGCGTATCGTAGCTAGCTACGATATCCCCCTCTCGATGTTTCTGGCCGGATCAATGAGGCCCGTTGCTCCCAGACGAAGATTGACTGGAGTCTCCAGCAAAACACGTCGCCACGCTTGCGCCAGGATGCCGACCTACACCGGAGACGCGTCGCGATCCTTCTCGCCCTCCAGCAGATAGACCTTGATGAAGGGATTCAACTTCTTGCCCTCGAGCACAGCATC
>PXSY01000151.1 GCA_003023125.1 Bacteroidetes bacterium QH_10_64_19 | reverse complement strand
CGAGATCGACTCCTCGCCCTGCACGCGGCCCTCGCCCCCACAGGTGTCGCACAGGTTCTCGATGGTGCGACCGTCGCCCTCACAGCGGGGGCACGGCTGCACGTTCACCATCTGGCCGAACACGGAGCGGGACACCTGCCGGATTTCGCCGGTGCCGTCGCACTTCGGGCACATCGAGAAGTTCTGTCCGCCCATGCCGCCCTCGGCCCCGGTGCCGTCACAGTCCTCGCACTCCAGGTACTTCTGGAGCTTCAAGTTCTTCTCCGTGCCCTCCGCAATCTCACGGAGCGTCAGGGGGAGCGAGACCCGAAGGTCGCTGCCGGGCTGTCCCCGCCCGCGATCCGACCGTCCGGATTGCCCGCGGCCCCGCCCAGCGCCGCGTGCCCCACCGAAGATGTCGCTGAACGCATCGAAGATGTCCTCGACGTCGTGGAAGCCGCGCCCACGGCCCCGGGCGCCTCTTCCACCGCCCCCGTCCTGGCCAAGGCCGGCGTGCCCAAACTGATCGTACCGCTGGCGCTGCTCGGGGTCCGACAGGACATCGTACGCTTCCGACGCTTCCTTGAACTTCTTCTCGGCCTCCGGGTCGTCCGGATTGCGGTCCGGATGATATTCCATCGCCTTCTTTCGGTAGGCCTTCTTAATTTCGTCCTCGGAGGCGTCTTCGTCGACCCCGAGGACGTTGTAGTAGTCGCGCGGCATGTACAGAACGGATTCAGTGAGAAGAACACGTCGCCAGGACAGAGCGTCGACCCGCGGCGCAGATCAGAGAACATGTTGAGGGCCGGGGCATCCTACTCGGACTCGCCATTGTCCGACGGCTCGCCCGCCACCACGACGCGGCTATGGCGAAGAACGCGATCGCCCATCGTGTAGCCCTTCCGAATCTCCTGCAGAACCGTGCCGGGCTCGGCCTCGTCGGTCGGCTGTCGCATCATCGCCTCGTGGTACTGCTCGTCGAACGGTTTGCCCTCCGCCTCGATCGGCTCTACATCGAGGGACGCAAGCTGGTCTTGAAATTTGCGGAAGACCATTTCGACACCCCCCTTCAAGGACTCGTACGCAGACTCCACATCATCGGAATCCTCAAGGTCATCGGCCGCGTCCAGAGACCGTTCGAAGTCGTCCAGCACCTCCAGCATCAGCTCCACGACTCTCTCCTTGCCAGCCCGGTGACGGCGCTTTTTTTCCCGGTCCATGCGACGCCGGAAGTTTTCAAACTCCGCGGTCTTGCGGAGCAGGCGGTCGTTGAGCTCGTCGCGCTCTTCCTGCAAGGCCTCAAGCTCGTCCTCGAGGGCCTGCTCCTCTCCGTTCTGCTCTGTCTCCGCAGAGTCGGGCGCCTCGTCGGCAGCCTCCGCATCGGCGTCGTCCTCCGAGACCGATTCATTCGTCGCTTGGCGACCGTTGGTTGGTTCCGTGCTCACAGTTGGGGAAAGGCTTCGTGAAGGAGAAACGAGGAACGGGCGACAGACACGGCGAACCGTCGGGAAAATCCGTGACTACCGTTCGTGACGCGTGATTCGCAATACGGAACGCGTGGGTTGTGCCTTCACGCGTCTCGGCTCACGCATCCCCCCGACGCAACAGCTGTTCCCGACTGGATGCGTGACGACAGCATTGGCGTGGAGAAGAAGCTTCGGACACTACGACGGCACCGACGAATCCGCCGCCTCGTCGTCCGAGGGCTGATTCACGACGGACGCCATGTTTTCGACGAGGGCCACGGCCCGACCGTAATCCATCCGCTTCGGGCCGATGACGCCGAGAGAGCCGACCGAGTCGCCAAGCCGGTAGGGCGACAGCACAATCGAGTAGTCGTCCATCTCCGCCTCGTCGGTCTCGCTGCCGATGCGGACGACGGCCTGCCCCACGGCGTCCGGGTTCGCCTCGAAGATGTTTTCGAGCACCTGCACGATGCGATCCCCGTCTTCAATGGTCTCGAGGAGCCGGCGCACGTCATCTGAATCCTGAAATTCGGGCTGGGACAGAATGTTCTGTGTCCCATCAAACTGCAGGCGACCTTCATCTGGCTCGCTGAACAGGAGCGAGGCCTCATCGATCACGAGTTGGATGAGGCCGGTCTCATCGGGAAGGTCCTGGAGCCGCTCCTCGTGAGTTTGCCGGATCTGGAGGAGGGTCAGACCGGCAATCCGCTCGTTGAGGATCGATACGATCCGGTCGATTTTGGGCCGTGCCAGATCCTCCTCAAAGCTCAGGACGACCGTCTTTACGAGCCCGCCCTCGACACTCAACACGAACATGAGGCGGGAGCCAGAGAGGGGGACGATGTCAAGACGGTCGAGCACGGCCGTGGACAGGCGGGGCGTCAAGGCAATGCCGAGCAGGTTGGTGAGTTTGCTCAGCAGGCGGGTGCTCTCGCTCAGCAGCTCGTCGGTGTCGCTCACGAGGCGCGCGAGCTTCATCTTCATCACCTCCTGCTCCACCTCCGACAGCTCGGGGGTATCCATGAGCTCGTCGACGAACGTGCGGTAGCCGAGCCGGGTGGGGATGCGGCCGGCGGAGGTGTAGGGATGGTCCAGGTAGCCCATGTCCTCCAGGTCCGCCATGGTGTTGCGGATGGAAGCGGCGCTGAGGTCGACGTTGGTGTCTTTGGCCAATGAACGCGACCCCACGGGACCCGCGGTGTCGACGAACTCTTCAACCACGAGGCGGAGAATACTGCGCTCGCGCTCGCTCAGGGACGGACGATCGTCGGTGGATTCTACAGGGCTCACGGTGGTTGAAAGATTGCTCACACGGACGTCCAGGCCGTCACGAGAATGATCTGCCCATCGTCGTCGGGGCTCGAACAGGGCCCCAACACGAAACCACCGGGCCACAACACACAGGTACCCGATGGGTCGAAAAGCAGAGTGTTATCATTTTATGTACCCAATGGGCGGTTTTGGGTTTCCGTGTGGGAACGACAGGCGCCCCGCAAAATGGAGAAGCACTGGGTCGATTCTGCCCCAGTGTGCCTTTTTTGTTTCCTGAACCGCATTCCTGAATGCTTCGGTGTGTTTGTATCCGCCATGTTTGTATGCGCCCTCAACAAAGGTTCAGGGACGTTGTCTTCCGTCCGGCGTTAAGCTCTTCGAAACGGGCAGCCCCCTCCACGAATACACGTCTATCGGTCTCGTACGCTGTACCGGTCCTTCGAACTCACTCACCTGTCGCCTCTTCCCACATGCGTTTCTTGTCCACCCTTGCCGCGAGCGTCATCGGGACCCTGCTCGCGCTCGGTCTCGTCGTCTTTTTCTTCGTCTTCTTCGCTTTTGCCCTGTCCCTCTCGGCCGATCAGACCCCGACGGTCCAGTCCGGGTCGGTCCTGACCGTGCCCCTCGAAGGGGACGTGCCGGAGCGGGTGACCGACGATCCGTTCCAGCAGGCGTTTGGGCAGGGGCCGAGCTACGACCTGCGCGACCTGCAGGCCTCGCTCGGAAAAGCGGGCGCCGACGACCGCATTGAGGCCGTGTGGCTGCGCATGAAGGGCCTCTCGGCCGGGTGGGCCACGCTTGAGGAGATTCGGCAGGCCGTGGTGGAG
>PXSY01000150.1 GCA_003023125.1 Bacteroidetes bacterium QH_10_64_19 | reverse complement strand
CGAGAACACGGTCGAACTCGACGCGGCCATCATGGACGGAAAGACGCGCGACTCCGGGGCGCTTACGGGCGTGAAGACGGTCAAGCACCCAATTCGGCTGGCCCGGGCCATCATGGAGGACTCCTACCACGTGATGTTTGCGCAGGAGGGCGCCGAGGCCTTTGCTCGGCAGCAGGAGCTCGAACTGGTCGAGAACGAATACTTCGTCACCAACGCGCGCCGTTCTGGGGAGGACGAAGAGCCCTCGGATCCGCCGTCGGCCTCGGAGGAGACGTACGGAACCGTGGGGGCCGTTGCGCTCGACCAGGACGGCAACCTTGCGGCGGGGACCTCCACCGGGGGCATCTCGGACAAGGAGTTCGGGCGCGTGGGAGATTCGCCCATCATTGGGGCGGGCACCTATGCGTCGAACGAGTCGTGTGCCGTCTCCGCCACAGGGCAGGGTGAGTTCTTTATTCGCGGGGTCGCGGCCCACAGCGTCGCGTCGCGCGCTCGATTCGGCGGCGCGTCCCTTGAGGCGGCGGCCCAGACCACGATCGACGAAATTGAAGACCTTGGGGGCGTGGGCGGGGTCATTGCTCTAGACCGTGAGGGCAACATCGCCACGCCGTTCAGCACCGGAGGCATGTTTCGGGCCTACGTCGACACGGATGGGAATACGGCCATCCGCATCTTCGACCCGTCAGACATGGAGTAGTCCGGAGGGGTCGGGGCTGGCGTCCGTAGGGAAGCAATGAAACAGAGGGCGACCGGAGCGTCCCTGTCGTCGGGGCAGCGTCCCAGTCACGTTTCCGCATTGAGGAAGGCACGACCTGTTGAGCCAGAGCCCCCGTCAAATTGCAGAGAGTGGACGAGCACGGACGGGAAGGGTTACAAGACGATCGGGCAGCGGGCAAATGTCCCGAAATGGCGCCCCAAAATAAGAAATGCCCCCGCCGCCAGCCGGCGACGAGGGCATCGCGTCCAACACAGGAAAACTGGGCTCAGGAAACCGTCTTGGCGGCGTCCCGCTTCAGGGCCTCAGCATGAGTGAGCTCCTCCCACGGAAACTCGCCCCGTCCGAAGTGCCCGTACGCGGCCGTCTTCTGGTAGCGGGGCTTCAGGAGGTCGAGCCGTTCGATGATGGCAGAGGGGGACAGCGCAAAGTGCTCCTGCACCATGTTGCACAGCTCCGCGTCCGGCATGACCCCGGTGCCGTTCGTCGACACGTCGACCGACACCGGGACGTGCCGGGCAGCGTAGGTGGCGCTCCGGTCGACCTTCGACGGGTCCTTGCCGCTGAAGGCGCCCCCGCCGTGGGCGCCCTTCCCGCCGTAGGTGTCTACAATGATTTTCCGGCCCGTGAGGCCGGTGTCGCCGTGGGGGCCGCCGGTGACGAACCGGCCTGTGGGGTTAACGTGGAGGATGAGGTCGTCGTCCAGAAGCTCTGGGGGAAGCGCCCGCGGCAGCAGAATGTCTCGCACGTCCTCCCGCACTTTCTCTTGCGGAACGCCTTCGTCGTGCTGCGTAGACACGACGGCCGTGTGCATCCGGCGTGGGGTCATGCGGTCGTTTTCGTACTCGATGGTGACCTGGCTCTTCGAGTCGGGCCGCAGGTACGGCATCTTGTCCGTCTCTTTGCGGATGTGCGCCAACTCCTGCACGAGGCGATGGGAAAACATGATGGCCATCGGCATGAGCTCCGGGGTCTCCCGGCACGCATAGCCGAACATGAGGCCCTGATCCCCGGCGCCTTGCTCCTCGCCGCCGTCGACCCCCCGACTGATGTCTCCACTCTGTTCGTGGAGACTGCTGATGACGCCACACGAATCGGCGTCGAAGCGAATGCGGGGATCCGTATATCCGATGTCGCGGATAACCTCGCGGGCGATCTCGCGGGGCTCCACGTCGGCCTGAGAGGTAATCTCGCCGCTGAGCACGACGAGCCCGGACGTAACGAGCGTCTCGACGGCCACTCGACTCTGGGGATCTTCGGCCAAGTGGGCGTCCAGGATGGCGTCCGAGATCTGGTCGGCAATCTTGTCGGGATGGCCTTCCGAGACGGACTCGGAAGTGAAGCGGTAAGCCATGGACACTGTCGGTTCGAGTGAAAAAAGAGGTCCCTCGGGACGAGGGGGAGCAACTACGCGCCTAAGCGGAGAGAAGGGGAAAGTTTCGCAGATCGACCGATAACATAAGGAGCGGGACTTTCATTGCCAATCTCCCTTTGTAAAGACACGCCCAACACAGCTCCCGGATCGGCGCTCTACGTGCGAAGCTTGCATCAAACGGTGGGGGGACGTTGCTTCTCCACAGCCCCGGTTGTAGTTTTGCGTGGCTATATGCTCCCGTTCCCGTTTCGCATTCAGACGCACACATCGGGCTTTAGCCCGGATTGAGCGTGATTCGAATGATGGAGGTCCCGGCCAGTCGGGGCCGGAGCGGGACCCGCTTGTTGTTCCTCTACACGATTCTCACCACCAACGACACAGCCAACCATGGCCAGCGACATCGAAGACACAGTAAAGTCGATCATCGTCGACAAATTGGGCGTCGACGAGTCCGACGTGACCAAAGACGCCTCGTTTACGAACGATCTGGGCGCCGATTCGCTCGACACCGTTGAGCTCATTATGGAGTTCGAGAAGGAGTTTGACCTGACGATTCCGGACGAAGAGGCCGAAGAGATTGCCACGGTCGGAGACGCGATCGAATACGTCGAGGAGGAGGCGTAACGTCCGTGCCGCCCGGCGCGTCCCATCGCCCCTCCGGGAATCGGCAGCATCGACCGATGCATCACATCTGGCGGGGGGTCACTTCCAATAGCTCGATTCAGACGCAGCATGGCTGGCACGTCACGCAGGGTTGTTATTACCGGGATGGGGGCCCTTACGCCCCTTGGACTCTCGGTGGATTCGTACTGGGAGGGGCTCACGGAGGGGGAGAGCGGGGCAGCGACCATCGAGTCGTTCGATCCGGAGGGACTCCGCGTGACGTTTGCCTGCGAGCTCGACGGCTTTGACGCGGAAGAGCATCTCGAGGCTAAGCAGGCCCGGCGCGTCGATCCGTTCAGCCAGTATGCGCTCGTCACGGCCGACCAGGCCGTGGCGGACGCGGGGCTCGATCCGGAGGCGATGCCGCAGGACGAGAAGGACCGCATCGGGGTCGTCTACGGCACGGGCATCGGCGGCATCCAGACGTTTCGGGACCAGGCCGAGGAGTTTATTGAGACCGGCGAAAAGCGCACGTCTCCGTTCTTCATTCCGACCCTGATTCCCGACATTGCCGCCGGCCAGATTGCGATGGCGCACGACTTTCGGGGGCCCAATCACGCGATGGTGTCGGCCTGCGCCACCGGAAATCACAACATCGGAGACGCCTACCGGATGATTCAGGAGGGCGACATGGAGGCGGCCCTGTGCGGCGGGACCGATGCGTGCGTGACGCGGCTCGGCATCGCAGGATTTGCCAGCATGCGCGCCCTGTCGACCCGCAACGACGACCCGGCGCATGCCTCGCGCCCGTTCGACGCGCACCGCGACGGATTTGTTATGGGCGAGGGGGCCGGCGCCCTCTTTATCGAATCCCTGAAGCGGGCGAAGGCCCGTGGGGCCGACATCTACGCGGAGATTATGGGCATTGGCATGTCGGCCGACGCGCATCACCTCACGGCCCCCGATCCGGAGGGCGGCGGCGTGTGCCTTGCCCTCAACCGCGTGCTCGAAAACGCCGACATTGACCCTGCCGACGTGGACTACATCAACGCCCACGGCACCTCTACCCCCCTCGGCGACGAAGCCGAGACGAAGGCCCTCAAAAAGGTGTTCGGCGATCAGGCCTACGAACTCAATGTGTCGTCCACGAAGAGCATGACGGGACACCTACTCGGGGCGGCCGGGGCCATCGAGGCGATCGCCACCATTCAGGCGCTCCGCCACGACGTGGTGCCGCCAACCATCAACTTCGAGGAGGCCGACCCGGACTGCGACCTCCACTATACGTTCAATGAGGCCGAGGAGCGGCCGGTGAACGTCGCCCTTTCCAACGCCTTCGGCTTTGGCGGGCACAACACGTCGCTTGCCCTCCGGGCATACGACGAGTAGAGCGGGGAAGCGGTGGGGAGCTCCCCCTCTGCCTTAGCGGAAAACGATTTCGTCGACGAGGTCCGTGTCGAACTCGCCGTTGAGGCGCTCACGCCACTTGCGCCGGTTCATGTGGAGTTCCTGACGCCAGGCGGCCGAGGTAATCTTTACGTACAGCGTCGAGCCCTTCATCCAGGCCGACTCGGTGACGCTGTTGATCTTGGCCCCCGCGACGGACGCCCACGTCTCGATCACGCGGGCCTCGTCAATCTCGTCCTGGACCCCGAGTTCATCAATCACTTCCTTCAAAACCTCACCGAGGGGACGCGGGCCGTCGTTGCTAGACATGGCGGAAAGGGGCAATGATCGGGGGCGGACACAGGCGTTCGTCCCTACGTCGCACGGACGGGCATGTGCCAACGGCATCGGGAGAACGGTCACACGAGAAATCCGCCCGCCTCCGTGCAGGGAGATGGTCGGAGAAGTGCGAGCATCCCGCCGGAGGACACGATCAGACCCTCGCAGACCAGGATGAGATTGCCCTGAGGGATCGGGGCAACAGCGTTACCTTCGTCCTGAGCCCGGCGGCTCCCTTTGTGTCTGAGAAGCATTCGGGCGCCCGTACACAATCGGCATCCTCGCTCGATCATCCCTCCCCTCGTCGGAATGTCTCACTTGACCTTCGTGCGCTCTCTCGTGGCGGCCATTGTCGTCGGCGTGCTGCTCGGGGCCGGCGGGGACGTCGTCGCACATGACCGACGTGTCGCTCGACGTGTCGTCCTCGTTCGCGCCGGGATTGGACAATGTGCCAGCCGACACGCCCGACGATAAGCTATATCTTGAGCCCGGCGTCAGCAACGACTGGTCCATCAGCGCCCTCCGTCCATTCGGCCGGTTCGAAGTCGCAGTCCGGCAGCCGATTTGGACCTGGGGCGAGCTGTCGGGCAATATTCGGGCTGCCCGGCACGGGGTCGACGTCGAGACGGCCCGCGTGGATCAGAAGGCCCTAGAGGTGGCCGCCCGGGCGGGGGAAACCTACTACAGCCTGCTCCTAACGAAGGCGCTCGATCGGCTTGCCGACCAGACTCAGGATGTCGTGGACCGGGCGCAGCGCGAAATTAACCGCCTGCTCGACGAAGGGGACGAGAGCGTGAGTCAGGCCGATCTCTTTCAGACGCGGCTGACGGAGGAGGAGGTGAAGCGACGCATCGTCGAGATTGAGCAGAACCAGGCGACGGCCCGCTCGGCCCTCCGCCGCCAGCTGTTTTTGCCCGACGGCACGACCGTGATGCCGGCCGCCGACGAACTCCAGCCGATCTCGTTCTCGATCCATCCGGACTCGCTCGACTACTACATCAGGCGGGCCCTGCAGAACCGTCCGGAGGTGGATCAGGCCGAGGCGGGCATCGAGGCCCGCGAGGCGCTCGTGGACGTTGCGAAGTCCGACTACTACCCCAAGATTGGGGTGCAGGCCAGCCTGTCGCAGAGCGTCACGATTCCGGGCCGCCCCAATCCCGACAATGCCTTCGTGGGCGACTCGTTTATGGGCACCGGCACGCGCACCGGCATCGGCATCCAGCAGAACCTCAACTTCGGGCAGACACAGGCCCGCGTGGAGCAGGCCCAGGCCGAGCTCGACGCGGTGAAGCACCAGCGGACCGCGGCGCGGCAGCTCGTGCGTGTTGAGGTAGAGGAGGCGTACCGCTCGCTCCTCACGGCCAAGACGGACGTGGAGTCCCGCGACCGCTCCACGACCATCTCCGGCGAGTGGCTGCGGACCGAACAGGTCAACTTCGACCTCGACCTAGGCGATACAGAGGACCTTGTGAAGGCCGTGCGGGCGGATCTTGAGGCGAAGGCCCGGTACCTCGAAGCCGTAAAGCAATACAATGTAGCTGTGCTGAAGCTTTTGCGAACCACCGGCACCCTCGTCGACCGGGCCCGGAATGGTACGCTTCTTGAGACGAAGGAGTAGTGCGTAGTCGTGATGCGTGAAAGGCACACGATACGCACCCCTGTACTGCGGGGACGCTGCCGCGCCGATTGCTTTTGTTCATCAAGCCGCTCCCTCCTATGACTCAGTCCCGCCTGTTCGCTTCTGCGCTGATCGCTGCCGTTCTTCTGCTGAGTGTGGGCGTCACGCCCGCTCAGGCCCAGGGCGAGAGCACTACAGCGGCTGAAATCCGGCAGATGCTGGAGAATCGGGACCAGCAGATCAAGTCCATCCTCAGCGGCACAGATGACTATACCGCCGAGCAGCGCGCCGAGCTGAAGGAACTGATCAACGGCGTGATTGACTTTCGCGTGATGGGGCAGCGGGCCCTCGGCTCCCACTGGGACGAACTGCCCCCCGAACAGCGGGACGAGTTCGTCTCTGTGTTTAGCGACGTGGTGCGCGCCCAGTCCATGGGCGACCTCGGCGTGTACAATTCAGCGGTCACCTACGACCAGATCGAGGTACAGGGGGACAGCGCCTTCGCCCGCACCCAGACGAAGTACGAAAGCCGGACCACGCCTGTCGAGTACGTGCTGGAGCGCCGGGACGGCGAGTGGCGGGTCGAAGACATCATCGTGGACGGCGTGAGTACGGCGGAGGGGTACGCCCGCTCCTTCCAGACCGTCGTGCGGCAGCATGGCTTCGACCGGCTGATGGAAAGCCTCCGCAAGAAACGGGAGGAGGCAATGGCTCAAAACGAGTCCAGTGGCTGAAGCTGACCGGATGCGTAACGCCCCGGTCCGGGCTTGTTCTGACACCGGGACGGCCGTCTACCGTCGGCGGACCGCGGTCGGAGCTATGCCAGTTCGTCGGGGAGCGAAAGGTCCTTAAGCTCTTCGCGGTCGTCGACGGTCGCGGCGTCGAGGACCGAGGTGCCCGCGTAGGTCAGAAGATTGAGGACCCGGTCGAGGAGGGTTTGGGCCAGGAGCATGCTCCCCAGGGCGGCTTCCGGGATTTGCAGCGTCCCTGACAGGCCGACGCCCGCGCTCATAAAGACCAGGCCCCGCGAGGGGACGAACGGCACCCGGTGGATGACGATGTGGAGGGCGAGCAGCGTAATCCAGATGTCCAGTGGCACCTCGGGAATCACAATGGCCCACTGCGCGACCTGTAGCGTGTAGTTCAGCACGAAACGAACGAGGTGGCCCGCGCCGAGGAGCCCGAGAAGCCAAGCCGGGAGGAAAAAAACGACCCGTCGAATGTTGACCCCTACAATCAGGGCGAGGATAAACACTGCGGCCCCCGCCACTCCCACCGAGGAATCGACGGGCAGGAATTGTTCGAGCAGTTCAATTTGGCCTGTCAGAACGAAAAGGGCCAGCAGGGAAAATGCAACACCGGTAGAGACCACCGACGAGATAATGGTGTTGTCCTTGATCGTACGGAGTGCTTCACCGGGGGTAAGATTCGTTTCGCGCTGGGCCCACACGCAAAAATAGGCTTCGCCTGAGTATCCGAGCACCTCGTTGTTCAGCACGCGTTTCCGGAGCAAGGCCAGAACCAGGTCTCTGTGGCGGGCGCTCCATATCTTCCCGTAGAGAACGGCTTCGGTAGACGGAAGGACGGCGTACATCAGCAGGAGGAGGACGTAGAACCAGGGCGTGGTGGGGCACGACGCCCACACCTTGGCCCAGCCGATCGCTGTGATCTGGGAGGTGAGGTATGCGAGGATCCCCCCCACGAAGAGCCATCGCGCTCCGACGAGCACACGTCGACCGACGGCGCTCTCGCGGAAGTGATTCCACTGCTTCGTCGACGTGTCGTAGAAGCGACGTAGCCGCTCGAACATGCACCGGTGCGGATCAGAGAAGAGAGGGCCGGGCCAGGGGACGATCGTTAGCGTCCTGGCGAGGAGTCGGAGTCGTCAGGACGAGACGCAATAAAGATGTCCTCGTCGGGGAAGAGCCGAAGCCGGTCAATTGTTGCCTCCGAAAGATCCCTCGCGAACGAGTCGACGTGGGGATCGAACCCGGCCCCCTCAAGCCGATCGAGGTAGTCCCGGCCATAGAGGCGAACGTGGTCGGGGTGCCCGAACGCCCGGTCGCGCGCCTCCGGCTCCGTAATAGAGGGATCGTCGTAGGTGTCTTCGCGGCCTAGGTCGATGGGGACCTGCAGGTAGGCCCATCCCCCCGGCTCCAGCACTCGGTAAAGCTCCCGCATTGCCGCACGGTCCGCGTCGACGTGCTCCAGCACGTGCGAGCAGAGGATGGCGGTAAACGACGCTGCCTCGTAGGGCAGGTTGGCCACGTCCGCCTGGTCGAGGGCCAGCATGGAGCGGAGGTCGACGCTTCTGTACATGTCCAGGGTGTCCCGACGTCGTAGGTTCTTCTGAATCGCGTATTCCGGCGCCACGTGGAGCACCCTGTGTGGGGCCTCCAAGAGACGAGTGCGACGCTCAATGTAGAGCCACATCAGCCGATGCCGCTCAAAAGAGCGACAGCCCGGACAGAGGCACTGTTCGCGTCCGCCGTACGACATAAACCGGTTGTACTCGCGCTCGCAGCAGGGGCAATACAATTCCTCTCCCCGATAGAACAGGCTGCGCACCCCGTAGGAAAAGTCGAGGGCACGCTCCGCAACGGACACCCGAAGTCTGTCTAGCATTCCCGGTTTGCTCTTCATGGGAGGGTGTTCGGCCGGAGGATGGGGAGCGGCGGATTCTCGGAGCAATCGGGAGTAGCATTCACCGGGTGTCTCTGCCAGGTCTTGTCCCCCGTCGGCAGAATTACGAGGAGAGGGTCTCGAAGAGCCGGTCTGCGACGTGGTCCCAGTTGGCGTCATTGAGGACGCGCTCCCGCCCCTGCTGGCCGAGCGTGTTGGCCAGGCCAGGATTCGCGAGGAGGCGGCGGGCGGCGTCGGCGAGGACGCCAGGGGCGTCGGGCGGCACCAGCAGTCCGGTCTCGCCGTCGCGAATGGCCTCCGGGATGCCACCAGTCGCGGCCCCTACGACGGGCGTGCCGCAGGCATTAGCCTCCAGGAAAACGAGTCCGAACCCTTCGACGTCCGGCGGATCCTGGCGGGCCGGCATGACAAACAGGTCGGCAGCGCTGTAGTAGAGAGGGAGCCGGTCGTGGCCGATGTCTCCGACGAAGCACAACCGGTCGCGGACCCCGAGGCAGGCGGCGAGCCGTTCGAGACGGGGGCGGTCTGGACCCGTCCCCGCGATGACGTACGCCACGTCGGGGCAGGTCTGGATAATGGTCGGCAGGGCCCGCAGGACCGTGTCGATGCCTTTTCGGCGCACGAGACGCCCCACTGTCAGCAGAAGGGGTTGGGCGGTGAGGTCGAGGTGCTGTCGCAACTGGGTCCCATCGTGGGGACGAAAGCGGGTCGGGTCGGTGCCGTTCGGCACTACGTGGGTACGGCTCGGCGGAACGCCGCGCTCATGCAGCAGGCCGGCCGTGTAGTGGCTGACGGGGAGAAACGCATCCACCTGATGGAGAAGGGTCTGCCGCAGGCGGTCGTACGCCGCGCCGAGTCCCGGATACCTGGTGGCCGGATTGAACAGCAACTCGCGGCCGTGGGCCGCACACACGATGCGGCGGGGCCAGCCGAACAGGGATCGGGCCAGAATCGAGGCCCCCACCGTCTGCCACTGCGCGTGGAAGACGACGTGCGGACGAAACCGCCAAACGCAGGCCGGCAGCGCGGGCAGGAGAGAGAGTAGAAGGAGGTCCGAGCGGCCCGGCAATCGGTGGATCGAGAACGGAACGGTGCGATCAACCGGCGCTGCGTTCGGCTGCTCCGGGGCCATGACGGCCAGATGCTCCACACGATCCGCCAGCCGGTGGGCCACCTCCCACGAATACGTCTGGATGCCGCCGACGTCGGGTGGAAAGTCCTGAGTGACAAACAGCAGGCGCATGAACGACCGGATCGAGGCGGCACTCGACGAGACGCCCCCGTAAAATCTCCCGCTCTGGCATGGGATACGGCTTCATCCCCCGGCAGGGAAACTGGGCAAGGGGCCGCAGGAGAGAAGCACTCCGCAGGATCTGCGGAGGCTTTTGGAAACGCGTGAAGCGAAGATCTATATTGGGGGGCAGGATGAAGGTTTCTACCCAATCTTCCTTGACGCCGCCCAGCCCCTTGCACACGGATCCCCCTCGGTGCCGACCCGCACGCTCCATGTTGGCACGATGTCCCTAGATGTCGAGAGCGCTCTTTCTTCTCCGAGACACGGGGAGCGAATCATTTGGGGGATGCATGGCTTGAAGGAGATCACTGCACAACTTGCTCCTCCGCCTCTATGGCCTCCTCCCGCGAGGGCTACGTCTTTCACAGCTACGGCCCCGACCGGTACGTAAAGCATGTCGTCGCATCGGTGCATACGCTTCGGCGACATGACCCAGACCGACCCGTCGCTCTCTTCTGTCCGGAAAACCACCGCGCCCTGCTGGAACGCCGGGGGCTGGACGCGTGCTTCGACGTCCTGGCCGATCTGCCGCCGGAGCACCGGTCCATCGTCGGGTTCAAGCATCATCTCCACCAGTACAAGGCGTTCGACCGGACGCTTTTCGTGGACGCCGACATTGTGTGGTGCCGCGACCCGACCCCCCTCTGGCAGCAATTCGCCGCGTTTCCGTTCACCGCCACCGGCCTGCAGAACGCCGACCACTTCTTCGGAGGACCGAAGAATCTCGGGGTCGTGATGGACGTGTTGCTCGGGCGCCGGGCCCGTACGCTCCGGCGGCTCGGACTTACCCGACTGCCCCGGGTACAGGCGGGCATGATTTACGCGCAGGACGACGCGTGCACAGAGGCGGTAGACGAAACGGCAGCGGCGTTTTTCGAGCGCGCAGATGAGACCCATTTCCGGAGCCGTCGCGGGGGAAAGCGCCGGGAAGAAACCTGCGAGTGGAGCATGGCCCTGGCGATGAGTGAACTCGACCTGCACGTGTTTCCATGGCTCCAGGGCCGCAACAGCCCGCAGCTTGACTACGTCGACAGCCTGACCGACCATGACCGGGACTTCCGAGAGGTCTCGTATCGCCTCTACACGCACGACCTCGTCTACAGTCTGCGGGGCATCTCCAACGCCCCGCTTCGGGAGGCCCTCTTGAGTGTTGCCCGGTGCCTGCCGGGGATGGGCGAGTACGTGGAGCTGACCCCGTATGCCCTCCACTTCGGGTGGTGGCATCAGAAACAGCACATCGACGAGTTCGCTGAGCGAGTCTGGTCGCGGCTCTCCGCCGAACAAGCACGGCCCCGTCCTGTGCGTCCCGAGGAGATTAGATCGGAGGGGGCAGAATGACGGCGGCGCCCCACCGGCCTGAACGGCAGAGGGGAAGTAGCATGTCCGGACCGCTCGTTTTGGAGTTCACTCACGCTACGATGCGCTCGTCCCTGTCCATCGAGAAGGCTGCTTTCGTCGTCTCGCTCATGGTGCTGTCCATGCTGTACGGCGTGGCGGTCGGACGGTGGCATTGGACTCCGTTCCCCTTCATCGAAGGGGCGGTCGAGGAGGTCAAGATGCTCGTGGATCCGCAGGGACCTCTTCTGAACTCTCGCGATCATGAGCGCCAGGGGGTGCGGCTCGAACAGGCCGACCGGATGGCGCCGGGACTCACGTTCCTCGGGTCCTCGTGGGACGGCCCTGGGGGCTTGGAACCGGGGCTCCGGCTCGTGGACCGGGACGGCACCGTCTTGCACGAGTGGAGGATCGAGCGGACGACGCTGTTTGAGGGCGGGCGGCGCAAGCAGCCGGAGCGAACGGGGATCCACGGGTCGTCGCTCCTGTCGGGGGGAGATGTCGTCGTCAACCAGCGGTACGTGGGCATGGCCCGGCTGAACTCGTGCGGCGAGGTGCAGTGGGCACTCGACGAGGGCAATCACCACTCCATCGCGCAGGCCGAGGATGGCTCCTTCTGGACGCCGGCCGTGCACGAAGCACCGCGTGCCACCAGCGAGCGATATCCGGATGGGTACCCAGGGCTCGACGGAACACCCGTGTGGCGGGAGCGGCTCCTGCAAGTCTCGCCGGACGGAGAGATCCTTCGGGACATCAACGCGCTCGACCTCATCTACATGAGCGACCTCAAACGACATCTGGTGAAGGCCCCCTGGGGCGGAAAACCTCGAGTAACGGGTCCACCTACCGACATCCTCCACATCAACGACGTCGAGCCCCTTCCCTCCGACCTGGCCGACGCGTATCCCCTCTTCGACGCCGGCGACCTGGTGGTGTCGGTGAAGCGCCTCCACCTCGTGTTCGTCTTCGATCCGGACTCGATGACGGTCAAGTGGCACGCGGCGGACCCCTTTGTTGCACAACACGATCCGGACTTTATCGGCGACGGATGGATTTCGGTCTTTGACAATCAGGACGACGGAACAGGCCGCGGCAGTGTCCTGGGCGGCAGCCGCATCGTGGCCGTTCAGCCCCACACCGACTCAACGAAGGTGCTCTTCCCGACGGAGCACTCGGAGCCTTTCTACACCCCCAGCCAGGGGCGCCTGGAGATGTTAGACAACGGAAACATGCTTCTGACAGAGACGGAGTCGGGACGAGTGGTCGAGGTCGGCTCCGCCGGGCACACCGTCTGGGAGTGGATCCACGGGCCCTACGATGAGTCGCGGGTTCCCGAAGTCACGCAGGCGAGCCGACACGACCTGTCGCAGGAGGAGGTTGCCTCCTGGTCGTGCTCCTCGGTTGACTCGGCTCAGACCGCTTCCCGACCCCCCGACTGATCCCCTGGCCACGCCGCCCTTCGCTCCCGGCTGTCCCCTCTCGCCCATGCACATCGCGTACGTCACCGATCAGCTCCTGCCCCAGACGGCCACCGACACGGAGCAGATGATGTCGATGATCGGGGGATTTGAGACGGCGGGAGCCGACGTGACCCTCGTGAAGCCCGAGCACTGGTTTGATCCGGAGCCCGGGCGCGACGTCATTGCCGACTACTACCAGATCGATCCCACCTTTGAGGTCGCGGCCGTTCGGAGCGCGTATCCGAACATCCGGGGCATCGAGAAGGTCGCCCAGGGCCTCGTGGGGCCGCAGCATCCGGCCGCCCAGCGCGCCGACGTGCTCTACACCCGCACGCTCCCAATCCTGTTCGGGGCGTTGCTCGTCGGCGTTCGTCCTGTCGTCTACGAGACCTATCGCCCCTGGCCCCGCCAGCAGCCGTGGAGCGCCCCCATCTTCCGTGGGCTGAGCCAGCACCCGCGCTTCCTCGGCGCCGTGCTGCATTCCGACCTGGCCCGGCGGAGCTACGTCGACGCCGGGGTTGATCCCGACCGACTCCTCACAGCCCACAACGGCTACGACCCAGAACGCCTGTCGCCGCGCCTCTCCCGCTCGGAAGCCCGAGCGCGCTGCGACCTGCCGGGCGGGCGACCCACTGTGACCTATGCCGGGCGCGTGACGATGGAGAAAGGCCTCGGCCTCCTGTTGGAAATGGCGCGGGCACTCCCCGAAGCGCAATTCGCCATCGTCGGCTCCGAAGGCGAGGGCGAGGTGGAGCGACAGGCCGCCGCACTCGACAACGTCTGCGTGGTGCCGTGGCAACCGTTCGACGATACGGTGCCCTACCTCTACGCCGCCGACGTGGTGGTCATTCCTCCCACCGTCGCGCCCCTGCAGGACGTGGGCAACACGGTCTTGCCCATGAAGACCTTCCTGTACATGGCCGCCGGCCGAGCCATCTTGGCCCCCGCCTCGCCCGACCTGCAAGAGCTTCTGCACGACGGGGAGAACGCCGCGCTCGTCCCACCCGACGACGCCGACGCCGCCATCCGTCGGCTCCGAAAATTGCTCAACGACCCGGATGAATGCGACCGGCTCGGGCACGCGGCCCGGGACGACATCCAAGAGCACACGTGGCCGCGCCGCGCCGAGCGCGTTCTCAGCTTTCTTGAGGAACGGAGAGATCGGTGAGAGCGTGCCGGGTCATGACGAAGCGAACGAGGAGTCAGCTCGTCTGCAGGGCGGACAACACGTCGTCATGCCGTTCTGGATGCAGGAGAAGCAGTTCGAATACCTGCGTCACGTCCGCAGGATCTCGAAAGGGACGGAGGCGCTGAGTCCGAAGGGGCCTTTCTTCTACCACGTAAGGGGCGTATCCGAAAGGCTCGACGAGGTCGAGAACGGTCGTGTAGCTTCCCCCTTCCCGATCAGAGGTCGGCCCTCGCACTTCGATCCAGATCGGGGCGGTTTCATGCCCTTCCAGGTAGTCCTGCATGCCACGGACGACACTCGCCTCGTGGCCCTCGACATCGATTTTTACCAGGTCCAGTTGAGCGAGGGGAAGCCCACGCTCGTCTGCAACGGCATCGAACCGGCGGGCATCGACCTGAACCTGCTCGTGATAGGGGCTCTGCGCCCACCCGCCCTCGGGCATGACCAGCGAGCTGGCCCCGGAGTGCTGCGCGTCGGCAACGTAGAACGTAAGCTCAACGTTTTGGTCGCTGAGCGCGATCGGAAGGCAGGCGTCGAACAGGTGGCGGTTGCGCTCCAAGAATCGGTAGTGGGCCGGTTCCGGCTCGAACAGGATCGACGACGCTCCCTGCTGCTCTGCCACGTAGCTGTAGAGCCCGAGATTGGCCCCCACGTCGACGAAATATCCGTCGCGGCCCCGGAAGACCGTTTCGATCACCCAGTGCAGCGGGGACGACCGCACGTGGCGCAGGAGGTTGTGACAGAAGTGGAAGAAGAAGCGCTCATTCGGATCCTTTGGCTCGACCGTCCACACGTCTCCGTCTACGCGCACTTCGTGAATGCCGCGGGGAGCGCCGATCGCGTCGAGCACCCGCAGCAGCCGGTCTTTGGCCTTGCCGTCCACGTGAAGCGGCAAGGGAAGCCTCCTGAAAAGCGAGCGAGGGAGCGTGGACCACTTCATTGCAGAGAGGCCATTGGTTGGGAAGAGAGCACGACCGACAAGCCAAGCGAA
>PXSY01000149.1 GCA_003023125.1 Bacteroidetes bacterium QH_10_64_19 | reverse complement strand
CTACACTTCGAGATACCGCACAAACTCTTCCACGAGCTCTTCCAGCTCCCCGTCTTCTTCGCCAAAGGCCGCCACGACGTGGTAGCCGTGGTGTTCGAGCACATGCCGGACCCGGGTGGTGTCTTTGATGTTGAGCTTGAGCGTGATCCGGATTTTCCCGGTGGAGGTCTCGGGCGACTCGGAGGCGACGGCCAGCACCTTCGCCTCGTTTTGCTCGATCACGTGAACCAGCTTGGCGAGGGCGTAGTCGCGGGAATCGACCTCCAGCGCGAGGATGGCCCCACTCTGGCGGGTAGAGAGCATCTGTGCAAACTGGTCGAACACATCGTGCCGGCGGAGGACACCGAGATAGTCGCCCTCCGCGTTGGCCACCGGAATGGTGCTGAGGTCATGCTCGACCAGGGTGCGGGCCGCGTCGAAGACATGCGCCTCGGGGGGAATGCTCACGGGCCGCCCGATGAGCAACGAATCGACACGGGCGTCCGCCCCTTCTGCGTCCATGAGGCGATCTTCGGAGATAACGCCCGCCAACCGCCCCTCATCGTCCACCACCGGAAGGTGCCGTACGTGGTGCTCCATGAGCAGCCCAAGGGCTGTCTCTACCGAGTCGGAAGTCTGCAGGGCAGGCGTAGTCGGATGGATGGCCTCGCGTACTTTCATAGCGTTGAAGGCGTAGAGTCAAAAGACGCAACCAGGAGAGGACCGAACGTTGGAACGAACGTTCGTCTCCGGGGAATCCGTATCGTCATGCCGGACGGGAAGTGTGACAAGGTCGCAGAGCCCTTGTTGTGTCCCGTTTGAGGGGACGCAGCTTAGGCCTCCGCCACGGGAGCGTCCTCGTCCTCATCAACCGGCCGGAGATCGCTGAAGGGCTCCAGGGTGTCGCGGAGTCGGGAGTCGTTGCACGGCGCGGCGCGAAAGTGCATGCGCGCAACCGCCTGAGCGTCCTCCGGCACATCTCCGTTCAGGGATGCATCTGCCGCCCCATTCTCGGCGTGCAGGTAATCCTCGTCCACCACGTCGGCCAACTGGTGCACCCGGGCAATGGCTTCCGGCTCACTCACTGGAATATATGCCACCCGTTCCACATAGTCCTGCTCGATGAGGGCGAGCAGGTCATCCTTCAGTGGTTCGAGGCCGATGCCGCGGAGGGCCGAGATAAAGACGGCATCCGGGTGGTTGCGCCGGAGGCGGCGGAGGAGGGTCCGATCCTCCAGCGCATCGATCTTGTTGAACACCACGAGGGTCGGCTTGTCCCGGGCGTCCAGGTCGCCGAGGGTTTCGGCGACGACCTGCATCTGTTCGTCGTAGTTCGGATGCGTCACGTCCACCATGTGGACGAGCACGTCGCTCTCGCGCACCTCGTCGAGCGTGCTCTTGAAGCTTTCAATGAGGCGGTGGGGCAGCTTGCGGATAAACCCGACCGTGTCGGACATCAGCACCTCCTTGTTGGAGTCGAGCTCAACCGTACGGGTCGTGGCGTCGAGCGTCGCAAAGAGGCGATCTTCCGCCATGAGATCCTCGTCGGCCAGGGCGTTCAGGAGGGTCGACTTGCCCGCGTTGGTGTATCCCACGAGGGAGACCGTGGTGTGGGTGTCGCGCCCCTTGCGCTGGGTGGTCCGCTGCCGGTCAATCTCGTCCAGCTTATCGCGGAGCTTGTCGATCCGCTTGTCGATCAGGCGGCGGTCCGTCTCAATCTGCTTCTCGCCCGGCCCCTTCGTGCCGATGCCCCCTTCCTGCCGCGAGAGGTGGGTCCAGCGCCGCGTGAGCCGCGAGCGCAGATAGTCAAGCTGCGCGAGTTCGACTTGCGTCTTGGCCGCCCGGGTCTGTGCCCGACTGGCAAAAATGTCGAGGATCAGGCCCGATCGGTCGAGCAGCTTGCAGTTAATCTGCTTCTCGATGTTCTTCACCTGCACGGGGGTAAGCTCGTCGTCGAAGATGACGAGATCCGAATCGCGCTGCTTCGTGAGGCGCGCCAGCTCGTTGACCTTGCCGGAGCCGATGAAGGTGGCCGGATTCGGGCTGTTGAGGGACTGCGTGAGCCGATCGGTCACCTCGGCCCCGGCCGTGCGGGCCAGGTGCTCCAGTTCGTTCAGGTGATCGCGCACCTCCCAGCGCGATTCCTGTGGGGTAATGACCCCGACGATGATGGCCGTTTCAGCGTCGTCGGCTTTGGTTTCAGGTGTGAACAATGCGGCAGAAGCGACTTTTTGAGGGAAGAATGCGCGCGAACGTCCCAGTACTGTGCGGGACCAGATGAGACACCAGTTCAATCAAAATACACAGAGTTGTGTTCCTCCCCACCCGGGGTCGTTGCAAGAGGAGGACGAGAAGAAAGACTCTTCGTCTGTTGGGGGCTCGTCCTGTTCACGCCGACGCGGTCTCGGGCGTCCATTGGTTGGCAACAAGCATCTCTGCGGCGAGGAAGATCAGGGCCAGCAGCAAGAACACGTTCCAGATTTCGGTGCCGGCCTGCTGGGTGCGCAGGGTCTCCGAAATCTCCTCAGTCCCCCCCGACAGTTGTCGGGACACCGACTGAACGGGCACTCCGGTCACGTTCTGCAGCGTTTCCGAGGCCGCCTCCGGAGTGGCCACCTGGAGATTCGACTCGGCCGGTTGGATGTTCACCGCAACGCGGCGCACCTGTGTCGTGCCTGCCTGTACCGCGTAGAGGCCGGGCTCGACCAGGGTCCGCCCAATCTCCAGAAGCGTCGCCCCGAAGAGGGTTCGCTGTTCGGGCGTCACCTCGATGCCGTCGGGCCCCTGCAGGCGGAGCGACGCGTCGGGCGGCACCCCGGTTACGCGCAGCTCGCTCGGCGTTCCGGCCACGAGCTGCTCTCCCGCCACGGACGTGCTGGCGGACAGGTAATACACCGAGCGGTACAGCAGCGGCACGAAGAGGCCCCGGACGGGCAGGTCGCTCCACGCCTGGGTGGGCGCCACGGCCATGAGGAGCAGACGCCCGCCGCCGTGCCGCACCTCATGCAGGAACGGGAAGCCATTCGAAAGCTCAATGAGGGTCTGCCCCGCTCGGCCCGAAGGGCGGAAGTTCATGACGTGACGGATTTCGGGCTGCTCCACCGAGGCGTCCTCGCGGCGGCGCTCCGGGCTGAAGATCCCCTCGAAGAGCGGATGGGCCAGATCGACCCGCTCGAACGACGCCACCGTGCGGTCCCCCGACAGCGAGCCGCTGAAGCCCCGGAATGACCCGGCCTGAAGTGCCCCGAACAGGGCGTTGTAGTCCTCCGAGCGAGCCTGCGCGCTGGGAAACAGCAGAAGCCCGCCGCCGCGGTCAACGTATCGGGTGAGGGCATCGACCTCTCCGCTCGACAACGAGCGCGGTCCCGCGAGGAGCACCGCATCGTAGCTGCCCAGCTCTGCGGTAGCCAATTCGTCCTCCTCGATCGTCGTAGTGCGGAAGGCAATTTGGTCCTCGATCATGTCGGCCGACAGGGCGAGGTCCAAGTATTGGGTGTTCTGCCCGTCGCCCCGGACCACGAGCACACGCCGCTCCTCGGGGACGTGCAGCGAAAAGTGGTGCCGGTCGTCGACTGGAAAGTCATCATCCTCC
>PXSY01000148.1 GCA_003023125.1 Bacteroidetes bacterium QH_10_64_19 | reverse complement strand
CGTACCACCGTTACTTCTGGGGGTTCGGAAGCGGACGCGTCCCAATTCTCCGAAGCACAACGTGCAACATGCGATCGCCCCGACCCGCCTCCGAATCTGGTGTCATTGAGGCCGGGGGCGCTGGGTGGTGGGTGGCGACGGCGCTGAGCTATGTGGTGAGTCCACTTGCTCTGCCGCCGATTGTGTACGGGACGGTGCTCGTCCACGTAGGTGCGTCTCGGCTGGACGTGATGTGGGGCGCGGGACTTGCGTTCGTGTTCCTGTCCCTCGTGCCGCTGCTTTACGTGGGCTGGATGCGGCTCCGGGGACGCATTGAGTCCTTGGAGATTCGGGATCGCTCGAAGCGGACCGGACCGTTTCTCGTCGTTATTGGGGCGAGCGTGATGGCCTTCGCGGCCGTGTGGGGCATGGAAATACGAGGACGGCGCCTGATCGCGGCACTGGTCGGATGTCATGTGCTCAACACGAGCCTTTTGTTTCTCATCACCACGTGGTGGAAGATTTCAGTTCACTGCGCGTCGGTGGCGGGCGCCGTGGCGACGCTTACGTTTGCCCATCATCACGTGCCGGGGACTGTGCTCGACGCGAGCCCCGTGGACGGCTTGCTCTTGGGCGGAGGGGCTGTGCTCGTGCTGGCAATCCTCTGGGCACGGGTGCGGAGCCGGGCGCACACGCTCGGGCAGGCGGTGGCCGGAACGGGGCTGGGGCTTGCTCCTTACGTGGAGCTGCTTGCCCTCACGCGGTGGGTGGGGGTGTAGCACTGTGGAACTTTTGGGGAGCGAATCGAATCACATGGTGTCGCTTCGTTTCCCAACACCCGAGACGGCACGCTGACCGCGACGGTCGTCCGGTTGTCCCGACCCTTCATCGCTCTGTTGACCAACCCGCCCGTGCCCTCTGCCCGACTGATACAGTTTTCGTCGCCCCTCGAACACACCCATTTTTCTGCGATGCGTCTGTCTCGTGTTTTTCTGTTCGGGGTGTGTTGTCTGCTCGGGTCCGTGTCCGCGCAGGCCCAGACGTGGGGCACGGTTGCAGGTACGGTCACGGATTCGGTCGACGGAACCCCGCTGCCCGGGGTCACGGTCCTGGTGCAGGGCACCGACTTCGGCACGGCCACGGGGGCGGAGGGCCGCTATCGCCTGGAGCTTCCCACGGGGCGCTATGTCCTGCGCTTCTCAGCGATTGGGTTTTCGACGCACGTCGACTCGGTGACGGTGACGGAGGAGGGACCGACCCGGCTGGACGTGACCCTTCCCTCGACCGTCCTGGAGATGGAAGGAGTCACGGTGACGGAGGCAGAGGCCCCGGACCGTCCCGGCGTGTACAAGGTGGACCCGGAGGACGTGCAGAACATCCCTACGCCGTTTAAAGACGGCTTTCGAGCCCTCAAGAGCATGCCGGGCGTGGCGACCAACAACGAGTTGTCGCAGCAATACTCAGTGCGCGGCGGCGGGTACAACGAAAACCTCGTGTTTATCAACGGCTTCGAGATCTTCTTCCCCTTCCGCCCCCGACAGGGCGAGCAGGAAGGACTGGGGCTTCTCAACCCCGCCCTCGCGTCGGACATCACGTTCTACGCCGGCGGCTTTCCGGCGGAGTACGGGGGAAAGCTCTCCTCGGCCCTCGACGTGCAGTACGCGCAGCCCGACGACCAGTCCCTTGGCGGATCGGTCGACGTGTCGACGCTCGATGCCGGGGTGCACGCGCAGTCCTCGGCCCTTGACGGCGACCTGGGATGGGCCTTCGGGATGCGGCGCGCACAACCGGGGCGCTTCTTCGGCACCCAGGACCTGAAGGGCGATTACAGCCCGCGCTTCACGGACGTGCAGGGCACTGTCAACTACCGCGTCTCGGATCGGGTGTCGATCGAGGCCCTCGGCATCTGGGCCGACAACACCTTTAAGCTAGAGCCCGAAGAGCGAACCACCTACTTCGGCGTCATCAGCCTCGACCCGGAGCGGCCCTCCGACTTCAAAGCGCTCCGGGCATCGCTCACGGGGGGACGGGAGGATGGATACACCACGACGTTCGGAGGCGTGCGGCTCAACACGGAGGTCACCGATCGGCTTTCCCTCGAGCACGACATCGCCTACTTCGGCACCCGAGAGACGGAGAACTTCAACGTTGAAAGCGATCAGCGTGTGTGTCAGGTCGACCCGACGGGCGGGGCCAACGCCGCAAACTGCTTTTTGCAGGGGGAGTCTACGGTCACGCGGTTTGCCGACAACGCGGTGGGGGTGGAGCGTCGCACCGCACGCGGCCGCTACGAGTGGGCGCTCGGGCGGCAGGTACTCAGGGGGGGCTGGCACCTGCGCGACCTCCACTTCGACGACCGGCTCAACGAGAGAACCATCATTGAAGGAACGAACCGGGAAACGCTCCAGCCCGAGCGCATCCGGGTCGATAGTGTTCGGGACCAGGCCACGTTCAACGAACAACAGGTGGGGCTTTACCTGCAAGACGCCGTGGACGTGCTTCCCACCCAGGATCGGCTTACTGTGACGGGGGGCATGCGGGCCGATTACTTCTCGTTCAGCGATGAGTGGACCCTCTCGCCGCGCCTGTCCGCTCGGTTCCAGGCCAGCGACCGCCTTACGCTCACAGGGTCCTGGGGCATCTACCACCAGAAGCCCACTTACCGCGAGTTGCGCGGCACGCCGCAGGGCATGGAGACGATCGACGAGACGCTGAACCGTGACATCGAGTCGCAGCGATCCATCCAGTACGTGTTTGGAGGAGAGTACTTCTTTCCGGATCGGCGCCTCTACCTGCGGGCGGAAGGGTTCTACAAAGATCTGAATGACCTCATCTCGTACACCATCGAGGACGTCCGCGTCAATTATTCCGGCGAGAACGACACCGATGGATACACCTACGGCCTTGATCTGCAGCTTCGAGGCGAATTTGTGCCGGGGCTCGAAAGCTGGTTCAACTACAGTTACCTAGTGTCCCGAGAGCGGTTCAAGGAAGACGTTCTGAGCGAGTACACCCAGACCCGTCGGGAAAACCGCCAGGGTCTCTTGCCCCGCCCCGCCGATCAGCAACACACCTTTTCGGCCTTCGTGCAGGACTACGTGCCGGGCGACAAGTCGTGGAAGCTCCACATGCGCCTCCTGTACGGAAGCGGGCTGCCCTACACGCCCACCAATCCGGGACCGGAGACCGACAGTGGGGTGCAGACGCGGATTCCGGGGGGACGAATGAGTGGGCGCCTCCCGGCCTACCGGCGCGTGGACGTGGGGGCGACGAAGCGCATTCAGGTGTCCAGGAACGGCATTGGGGGCCCCATCGATCTCGAACTCACGATCGAGGTGCTCAACATGTTCGACATGGACAACACGGTCGACTACCGATGGACGCGAAACTTCGAGCGCGTCCCCAAGCGGCTCACGCCCCGCAGCCTCAATGCCCGCCTCAACCTCACCTTCTAACGCGTGTTCTCCTTCAGGGCTCGGTACCGGGCAGAGGGCTCAGGACCAGCGTGGTTCTGTCTGGAGGTTCAAGGGGAAAGGTTGGAAGGTTGAAGGGGGGCTGCGCTAAAAGTTGGGTCGTATTTCAAGTCTGTGAGTTGGG
>PXSY01000147.1 GCA_003023125.1 Bacteroidetes bacterium QH_10_64_19 | reverse complement strand
GACTGGTGGCACGGGCTACCGGCTTGATCACGTGGCCGGGCGCTCGGTCGTCGACAGCCGCCCGTTCCAGATCTTCGAGGGCTCAAACGATGTGCTCTACCAGCAGATCTCGGAGTCGGTGCTCAAGTCCATGCGGGATCTGGAGGAGAAAAACCTCTACACCTTTCTCTCGAACTATGAGCCGACCGCGCGGGCGGCCGACTACTTCCAGGACACTCTCAACTTTGAGGTAGACCTCTCGCTCCCGCAGCGCAAGCTCGTGGCGCTCGGTCGCATTCTGGGCCGCGTCATCTCGATGGAGCTGACGATCGAACTGGGCGATCGGGGCTTCCGGAGCGACCTGATCTCCAACTGCCTGCAGGTTTTCCGGAAAGACGTGGACGGCCGGGTCACCTCGTATCGGAATCCCGAACTGACAGACGTCGTGGAAGACTACATGGAGGGCAGTGCTTGGCTGGACTACGTGAACACGTAGCGGTTGGCGCCTTGTAGAACCTGTTTGGCGGAATGTCTGAGGCCACCCCGGAGAGTACTCGGTCACTGCGTTCCCAGCGCAGCCCGAAGACTACTCGGTCGCGTTGCTCCCAGCGCTGTGACTTCGTGGATCTCGTGCAGAACGGCTTCTGCGTTCGCCCGGTAGCTCACCAGGGGCATGACCTCGCTCTCGCTCGGCCTCCGCTATGTCGTATTTCGTATCGGGGGACGGAGCTCAGACGAAACGCGTAATACGCAATACGAGGTATTCGCTTATCGTTTTTTCTTCCCTCCCTCTCGGTTCGCTTCATGCCTGCTCGTTTTGGCGTCATTGTTTTCCCTGGGTCCAACTGTGACCATGACGCGTACCACGCTGCCGCGCACGTCTTCGATCAAGAGGCCCGGTTCATCTGGCACGAGGAAGAGCAGGTCGGCGATGTGGACGTGGTGATGGTGCCGGGCGGCTTCTCGTACGGCGACTACCTGCGCTCCGGGGCCATCGCCCGCTTTTCGCCCATCATGCAGGACGTGGTGCGGTTTGCCGGGGACGGGGGGCTCGTCTTCGGGATCTGCAATGGCTTCCAGATCCTCTGCGAGGCGGGGCTTCTGCCCGGCACGCTCATGCGCAACGAGTCGCTCCGCTTTATCTGCAAGGAGGCCACCGTCCGCGTCGAGAACGCCGACACCCCATTCACGAGCGCCCTGACGGAAGGAGAGGTCGTGACCCTTCCCATCTCACACGGCGAGGGCCGCTACTACGCCGACGACGAGGTGCTGGGGCGGATTGAAACGAACGACCAAGTGCTCGTCCGCTACAGCACGCCGGAGGGGATGGTGACCGACGAGGCCAACCCGAACGGATCGGTACACGGCATCGCCGGCCTCGTCAACCAGGACGGCAACGTGTGCGGCCTCATGCCCCACCCAGAACGCTGTGTGGAGTCGCTGCTCGGCGGCGACGACGGACAGCTCCTCTTCGAATCGCTCCTCGGCCACGTTTCTGCCGTCGAAGCGTGAGTCTTAGTCGGAATTGAGGGATCTGCGGTCAGCTGTCCATCCCTTCTTCGGGAAACTCTGTCCTTCCTGCGGCGCCGCCCCTACGTTCTCGGGACCGTTCCCACCGGCGTCCACACGCCCACTTTCACATTCACCCATTCGCCAACCGGATGGAGCGACTCCTCAATGCCCCCATCACGCTTGCCCTGCTGCTCTCCAACCTGGGCATAAGCGGTTACGCCCTGCTGGCCGATCCCTCCCTCATCCGGGACCTGGCATTCAAGCCCCGTCGGATCCAGAAGCACGAAGAGTACTACCGGGTCCTCACCGCTGGCTTCGTACACGCCAGCGGCACGCACCTGGCCTTCAACATGATCACGTTCTACTTCTTCGGCCCGCTGCTGGAGCGAATTCTGGGGACCGGAGCCTTTCTCGTCCTCTACTTCGGATCGGAGCTTGCGGCCCACGCCCTCACGTACATCTTCAACCGTGACGACCCGCACTATTCAGCCGTCGGAGCGTCGGGGGCCGTCAGCGGCGTCGTGTTTGCCTTCTGCGTCTTCTTTCCGCTCCGCAACCTCTATCTGTTTTTTGCCCTTCCCATTCCCGCCGTTCTGTTCGCGTTCGGGTACGTGTTCGGCTCAATCTATGCGATGCGGGGCGGCGGCCAGGAGGCGGGGATGGGAGACTGGATTGCACACGAGGCCCACGTGGGCGGCGCGCTGGCCGGCGTCGTGATCACCGTGGGCACCATTCTGATCAGTCCGGGCGTGCAGCAAATTTTTCTGCGCTCAATGCGACAGATTCTGGGGTAATCGGTACGGCCAGGCGGAGATCGTTTACAGAAGTCGCTGGGTCAACGTGGACCAGTCGTCGAACATGAAGCCCCGCTCGTTCGTCGAACGGCCATTTGCCCCGTGCCGGGCATACCACGCCACCCGCCATCCGACGGGCTGGGCGCCCTCCACGTCGGACCGATACGAATCGCCCACGTAGAGCACCGTCTCGGCGTCGACCCCTGCCTCCTGGGTGGCGTGCTCAAAGACGGCCGGATCGGGCTTGAGAACCCCGACCTCTTCGCACAACACAATCGCGTCGGACCGCTCACGGAGCGCTGGGAATTGGTCGAGCTTCTTCTCCTGCACCTCCGCAAACCCGTTTGTGAGCACGCCCACGGAATAGTGGTCGGCGACCGCCTCAAAGGCGTTCCGGGCCCCGGGAATGAAGCCCCAGTGGGCCGCGTAGCGCTGCATGTAGTAGCGCGCCACGAGGGTGGCGTCGGCGTGGGACGCGTCTACGGCCTCCAGCAGTCGCGTGAACCGCTGATGCTGGACCGTCTGCTTGTCAATCTCGCCGTCGGCGTACTGTCGCCAGAGCGGCGCATTGATATCATGATACGTCTCCTGCAGTTCGTCGACCGAGAGCGTGCCGAAGAGGGCGAGGTACCGATCCCGCACGTCGGCCAGGGCCTCCCGCTCGGCCGACTGGTGATCGAGGAGGGTGTCGTCGAGGTCGAAATAAACAAATTCGATTTCCATGGTCGAATGTCGGGGGCAGGATTCACAGAATGAGGTCGAACTCGAAATTCGTCATTCGATCCTCGGAATTGAGGTCTCAAACATGGCGTACTCCTTGTCCTGGGTGGTTCCGACCTCCTCCACCATGTTCAAGAGTCGGTGATTCGTGTCTAGAATCCAACTCGTCTCCCCCCCTACGTAGCCGTTGGGGACCATGCTCTCCATCGTTTCCAGAATGAGCATCGCGTCGATGCCCTTGCCCTGATACTCGGGCCGCACCCCCATGAGGGGCATGCGCGTGTTTCGGACGCTGAAGTGGCTGTGGAGGAGCAACTTGGGCAGGCCGAGCGGAAAGAGGCGTCCGTCGGGGACGTGGCGAAGGGCCTCATTGATGTCAGGGAGCGTCACCGAGAAGGCCACCGGCTCGCCCTCGTGCTCGACGAAGAACACAATGTTGGGATCCACGATCTGCTTGAGGTCGTCGACCAGTTGCTCAAACTCGGCCTCCATCATCGGAACATGTCCCCAGTTGTCGGACCAAGCCTCGTTATAGATCTCGCGCACCACGCGCACCTCCTCGTCGAAGCGGTCCATGTCGAGC
>PXSY01000146.1:5810-11466 GCA_003023125.1 Bacteroidetes bacterium QH_10_64_19 | reverse complement strand
GTCGAGGTCGTCGGTGGAGAGGAGAGACGGGAGCTGATCCGCGGCGCCCGCTTCTACTTCCCCCTGCCCCTCACGGAGCACCGGCGGAACCACGGGCAACCCGACGGCCCGATAAAGAGCGGCTTCGGTCTTGTGGTCGCCCGGCGCTCCTTCCCGATCCTCCACCGCAGTGCAGTGCTCGGAGGATCCGGTGGTGCGCCACCATGCGGTCCCAAAGCGATTGGGCGCAGCAACGTGTACCTGCACGGGCACGCCCTCCGCGAGATGACCGGCGAGGCCGGCGTCGGTTTGGGACGGATCGTCGAGGTGAGAGGCCAACCGATCGTGGACCCCTTCCGGCTTGCTCGTGGCCACGAGCACCTCGGCCTGTTCCACCGTTGCGCGCTGGCGCCGCAGGGCCCCGGTGATCGCCGCACGATCGACGCCCTCAAGGGACTGCACCCGATCCAGAAACGACTGCGTCGCCGCCCAGGCGTCGGCAAGGCGCCATTTCGACTCGTAACGGCGCAGTTGACGAAGGTTGTCGAGGATGTTCTGCTGTGTTTTCGGGCCGAATCCATCGAGCGTCGTGATCCGGTCTTCCTCAGCGGCCTGTTCCAACTCGTCGAGCGACGTGACGTCCAGCTCCGTCCACAGCCGCCGCGTCCGCTTCGTCCCCAGGCCCTGTACCTGCATTACGTCCATGAGCCCGGGCGGGACGGCGCTGTGCAGTTCGTCGCGGAGCTCAAAGGAGCCGCCGTGGAGAATGTCCGCCACGTGGTCGGCCATGGCGTCTCCGATGCCGTTGATGTCTACCAGTGTGCCGGCCTCCAGCCGATCAGCGACCGCATCGTCGAGGCCGCTCAGCGAGCGGGCCGCCCGGGAGAAGGCTCGAGCCCGATACTCGTTGCCGCCCGTGAGCTCAAGCAAATCGGCAGTTTCCTGCAAAACACTAGCAATGTCGTCGTTGCTCATGAGTGGTGGGGGACCCGAACGGAAAGAAGAAAGGAGGCGTCGTGCGGCTGACCAACCTACGTCAGTATACCGGAATTGCGGCTCAGTTCCAATGAAACGCGTCTGCAATCTGAAGCCCCGACGAGCATCGTAGGGCGAGCCCCTCCATTACGTCTAGAAAGGTGAAAAGTTGAATAAAAAATTAAGTTCATTCGGGCACCGGATTGTCACGGGAGGGTTGTCTCGTGGAACCGTAGTGTCCAATTGTGTAGAACGTGTGTAGCCTGACAGTTGTGTCGATCTCCCCTGGAGACAAGCGCTACTCTTCGGCAGATCCGGATGGGGGAGAGCATTATTTTCCCCTCATGGGCGGCAATCCCTCGGATCATGGGCGGCCATCCCTCAGAATGTGTTGCTGGATACGGAAGATTGGTGCTCTCTTTGACACCCTCTGTCCGCCTACCTATACTTGGTAGACGCGAAGCAGCCTCCTACCATTCCGCTTTGGTGCGTGCCTTCGCCACTGCAATCCCCCAATCTGTGAGACCGGTCCTTCAGGCGCACACTCCGAATTGCTCTCCCATGTTCATGGAGGAGTGCACCTGTTCGAGCAGGCAAGCGTCTTCTCGGATCGGTATCGCACCTGCACTCTGATCTTCTTCCTCAAACAGACTCGACTGAGCACTAGCCACTTATGGTGATTCTGGATAAGCTGTCGGTTCATCTTCTGCTTCTGCTTCCCCAACAGCCCGACGGAGGCGGTGCCATCAACGCCCTTGTTGAACGATTCAACGAGGGCGGAGAGTTTATGTGGCCTGTCCTCATCTGCCTGATCATCGGGCTCGCGATTTCGTTCGAGCGCATCATTTCGTTGAATCGTGCCGACATCAACACGCAGGCGTTTCTCCAGCGTGTGAAGGAGGCCCTCGATGAGGGCGGCATTCCGGCGGCCGAGGAGGAGTGCGCCAGCACGCGCGGCCCGGTCGCGTCGGTCTTTCAGGCCGGGCTCCTCCGTGCCGACGAAGGCATCGACGCGGTCGAGGAGGCGGTGGTCTCCTACGGATCGATCGAGATGAGCTTTCTCGAGCGCGGCCTGGTGTGGCTGTCTCTGTTCATTAGCGTCGCCCCGATGCTCGGCTTCCTGGGAACAGTCATCGGCATGATCCGAGCCTTCGACTCCATCGAGCAGGCCGGCGACATTTCCCCGCGCCTCGTGGCCGGAGGCATTAAGGTGGCCCTCCTGACGACGGCCTTCGGGCTCATCGTCGCGGTCATCCTCCAGTTTTTCTATAACTACGCGGTGTCGAAGATCGATCGACTGGTGGCCGAGATGGAAGACGCCTCCATTGAGTTGGTCGACGCCCTCGTTGCGCTTGAGCGAGGTGAGTCCGCCACGGCCGAGAAATCGATCCCCGAGAGCGTCGGGGAGCGAGAAGAGTAGCGCACCGACAGGCCCTGCCGGGGGACGGAGCAGGGTCCTGTTTTGCTCTTCTGTCTTTTCCACCGATAGATTGAGCTCTCTCTTATGAGTCAGAACGCCATTCTCCCCATCGCCATCTGGTCCGCCATTGCGCTCGCCGGATTGAGCGTGCTCGGCATGGGAATCTTTGGGATTCGGAGTCTCGTTTACGGAAAAGTCGAGCCCCTGAGCATCGCGATCATCGCAATTCCTGGGGTCCTGATTGCAGTTCTCGGGGCTACAATGGAAACGTGGGTCCAGGCCGGCATCTACACGCTCGTTGTGATGTTTGGCCTTGCGACTCTCGCCCTCATGCTAACGGGGTTGCGGAAGCTGTTTATCTCGTAGATCGAGCACTCTTTGAACTGTCCACTGGTAGCTGTATTGCTTTATGCCTGGACTGCTGGAAAAGCGACGTGACGACCGGGAAGGCGGGTCCATTCCCACCGCGGGAATGGCCGACATCGCCTTCCTGCTGCTCATTTTCTTTCTGGTTACCACGACCATCAACGTGGACACCGGGATTGGCATGACCCTGCCGCCCAAGCTTGAGCAGGACCAGAAGCCGCCCCCCGTGAAAGACCGGAACCTCATGAATGTGCTCGTGAACGCATCGGGGGATGTCTTGATCGATGAAGGGCGGGCTTCGATCGCGGAGATCCGTGACCGTGTGAAGAAGCATGTTCTGAATTACGGCGACGATCCCGACATGTCGGTGAGCCCCGACGACGCGGTCATCTCGATTAAGACCGACGCGGAAACGCCCTACAGCACTTACATTGAAACGCTCGACGAAGTCTGGATGGCCTACCGCGAAATTTGGGACCAGATTGCCCGGACCAATCAGCTCCCGGGCCCGGACGGCGGGTCCGCGGGCCTCGACCAGACCTACGAGAGCTACCGGGAGTATTACAATCAGCTCGGGCCCGAAGAGGACAACAAGATTCGGGACGTGTTCGGGGCCCAGATTTCGATCGCGGAGCCGGATGCTGGGTAGTGGTGCTGTCTTGATTCCGCGAAGCAGTAGCGTGCCTTCATTCAACCAACCTCTTTTTCTCATGGCGTCGCAGAAGTTTGAACGGCGAAGTTCAAGTACGGAGCCGGAGTTTACGACCGCTTCGCTTCCGGACATCGTGTTCATGTTGCTGATTTTCTTCATGGTCAGAAGCGCCTCATTTCGAAGGTGCACATCGGACCCCTCAAGCGCGGCGAAAACAAGGGCGAGACGGCAATCCAGATCGACGACGCGCTGATTGAGGACAAAAAGGCCATCCGGCAGATCATGTATAACAAGCTTCAGGAGCAGCCCAAACTCATTGTGTCCCTGAAGGTAGACCGCGAATCTGAGATGGACATCGTCAATCAGGTCCAGCAGGAGCTCCGAGAGGCCAATGCCCTTCGCATCAACTACTCTTCGAACCGCGAAGGGCCGCCGCCCTCCTAAATGTCTTCCTCCTTCGCTTCAAAAAGCTCTGCTGTTTCGGCAGGGCTTTTTGATTTGGAGGGTCCATGATGGTTTTGTGCAGTTTGTGCGCAGGGCTTGGGGCGGTCGCTGAGCGACGTATTCATCATTTCAACGCAGTTTCTTCTTTATGGCTCATCGTCTTACTCTTCTTCCCGGCGACGGGATCGGTCCGGAAGTGGCGGAAGCCACCGTGCGAGTCATTGATGCCGCCAACGTCGACATTGAATGGGATCGCCATCGTGTGATCGGGGCCACCGCTGTGGAACGAGGGCGGCCGGCCCTTCCGCCCGACGTCATTGATTCGATTCAAGAGCGGGGCACGGCCCTCAAGGGGCCCGTCACAACGCCGGTGGGACAGGGCTTTACGAGCGTAAATGTGCAGCTCCGGCAGCGTCTCGATCTGTACTCGAACGTCCGCCCCGCTACCTCTCTTGAGGGGCTCGATACTCCTTTCGACGACGTCGACCTCGTCATCTTCCGCGAGAATACGGAAGGGCTCTATTCCGGCATCGAGTACTACGACGAACGCCTCGAAATTGCCGACTCCATCGCACGGGTCACGAAGCATGGGGCAGAGCGCATTGTCCGGTCCTGCTTCGAGTACGCCCGGGCGAATAATCGAGACCACGTGACTCTGGCGCACAAGGCCAATATCCTGAAGAAATCGTCGGGCCTCTTCTTGGACGTGGGGCGGGAGGTGGCGGCCGAGTTTCCCGAGATCGAGTTTGACGATCGGATTATCGACAATCTCTGCATGCAGCTCGTCACAAATCCGGAGGACTACGACTGCATTGTCTCGACGAATCTTTTCGGCGACATCTTGAGCGACCTGACCGCGGGCCTCGTGGGCGGGCTGGGTGTGACTCCAGGTGCGAACATCGGTGACGAGTTGGCGGTGTTTGAGGCGGTGCACGGGAGCGCGCCGGACATCGCCGGACAGAACATTGCAAACCCCACGGCGATGATCCGGACGGCGGTGATGATGCTTCGCCACATCGGTGAGGAGGAGGCGGCCAGTGCCATCGAGCGCTCTCTGTTCGCGATGTACCGCGACGGTGCGGTGTTGACGCCGGACGTAGGGGGCGACGCGTCGACGTCGGCGTTTGCGAGTGCCGTGGCCGACCGTGTCGCTGAAGAACTAGAAGGATAACGGATCCCCAATCCCATCTTCCATGCTTCAACGAATACAAACGCTCTACCTGGTGCTCGGGGTGCTCGCGCTGGGGGCATTGGGACTCTTCGAGACGCCCTGGAGCGGACAGGCCGCCGCCGAATTTGCGTGGTTCCTCCCGTCGCTCATTGGGCTCCTGGTTGTGACAGTAGGGACTGCGATTGTGGCGATCTTTCTGTACGACACCCACGAGTTGCGAAAAACCCAGCGCACGGTCGTTATTGGGGCTCAGATCTTGACGATTCTCGTGGCGGGCGTTTTGTACGGTGGCCTCTTCATGGCGGGGACCTTGACCTTCATGGGGCCGTCGGGCATCCTCTGGGCGCGCTCCGTCGCGCTTCTCCTTCCAATTCTCGGCTACGTCTTTTTTCTGCTTGCTCGTCGCAACATCAAGAAGGACATCGAGAACGTGGAGCGCAATCGACAGGGACGAATCCGATAGCGGTTGCCCTTCGGGCTGCATGTGATGTCCTCCGACTGGCCCCCTCAGATTTATGTCGCCCTGACCCTGGGCGTCCTCAGCTTCGCCTTTGCGCCCATCCTGGTGCGGTGGGCGGGCGACGTGCCGGGCCTGGCGATTGCGGTCTGGCGGACCGTGACGGCCGCGGCCGTCCTGCTTCCGGTCGCG
>PXSY01000146.1:0-5740 GCA_003023125.1 Bacteroidetes bacterium QH_10_64_19 | reverse complement strand
CGTGCTTCGCGAACGGCTGAGTCGAACGACCATGGTCGCCATCGGGGCGGCGGTGGGCGGCGCGGCGCTCATTGGCTGGGCCGACGCCGGAGCGGTGGTCCTGGGACGCGGCGCGCTGCTGGGCAACGCGCTGGCCCTCGCGGGCGCAGTGCTCGTGAGTTTCTACCTGCTGATCGGCCGCGTCGTGCGGCAGAAGGTGTCGTGGCTGGCCTACGTGACGCCGCTCTACGTCGTGGCGGCCCTGACGGCCCTCGCGAGCGCTGCCGTCAAGGGCGTTCCGTTGTTTGGGTACTCCTGGACGTTTTACGGCCTTTGTGCGGGGTTGGCGCTCGGGCCGCAGGTGCTGGGGCACGGGTCGTTCAACTATGCGCTGCAGTACGTGCCGGCGGCGATCGTAGGCATGCTGGCGCTCCTGGAGCCGGTGGGGGCGTCGATCCTGGCCTACGGCCTGTTCGGGGAAGTTCCGCCGCTGGCCTCGGTCGTCGGAATGGTCGTCGTGCTCGGCGCCGTGGCGGTCGTCGTGGGGTCCCGAGAGCGGCACTCCGGATCCGAGGACGAGGACCCACAGGGCGGGACGGCGGACGACGTTCAAACGATCAGTGCAGAGAGCTGAAGTTGGAGGCCGGAAGGTCGCCGAAGGTCTGTCGGCCGAGAAGAAAATAGTCGACCGGAGCGAGCCCGCGGTAGGGGGGATGCCCCACCGGGTCGGCTGGATCTGGGCGCCGGTCGCAGTAATGCCTGCGCATCCGGAACGCGTCTCGGTACGCCCGGAGCATCGCCCGGGCCTCCTGCGTTTGGCCCTGGACGAGGGCCCGGCCCAGGGCGGTGGTGTCACAGGCGATGCGGAGCGGGAGCGTCTGGCGCCAGGCCGAGGGGGGCAGGTTCTTGTACAGCATCAGCAGGCTGTTGCGGAAGTTGTAGTAGGTCTTCCGGGGAGACGACTGGGGGAGCGACGCGCCGCCGATGTGGTAGACGGTACTTTCGGGATTCACTCGTACGCGGTATCCGTGTCGTTGAAGACGCCAGCACAGGTCGATTTCTTCCATGTGCATCTCGAACCGTTCGTCGAGCAGGCCCACCTCGTCGAGGGCGGACCGCCGGAGGAGGAGGGCCGCGCCCGTTGCCCAAAAGACATCGCGGGCGTCGTCGTACTGAAGCATCTTGGGCTGGACCGCGGCCACGTCGGGCTGCTCGACGACCGTGTCGACGAGGGGGCGGAGCCAATCGGCGGGCACCTCCACGTCGTTGTTCAGGAGGACCACAAACTCCCCCGTCGCGTGCGGGAGCGCGGCGTTGTTGCCGCGGCAAAACAGCCAGTTTTCGGGGTGGCGGACGATCTTGATCTCCGGATATTCCCGGGCAATCCAGGCGGCCGTGCCGTCCGTGGAGGCGTTGTCGGCAAAGACAATTTCAAAGTCCGGGTAGTCGGTGGCAACGACTGAGGGTAGGCACGTCTCCACCACCGACGTTGCATTCCAGGACACGATTACGACGGAGACGCGTGGGGCCGCCAAAATGAGCGTTGCGGGGGGAGCGCCGAACGACGGCCCGGGGACGAACATAACAGGTGAGCGTTAAAAATGGAATGCGGTGCTCAGCGCCGCCGGGCACTCCTTGTGTTTGCTGAATTTTGTTGGTCTGATCGTCTCTTCGTCGATGTCAGAGCTTTCCTCATACACGATTGCCGAGGCGCGTCGCGAGATGCGGAATCGGTGGGGGCACCAGGCCTTCCGGCCCGGTCAGAAAGCGGTGCTGACGCCCATTCTGGAGGGGAAAAGTGTGCTGGGGGTGCTGCCCACGGGGGGCGGCAAGTCGCTGTGCTACCAGCTTCCAGCGGTGTTGGCCGACGGGTTTGGGCTCGTTATCTCGCCGCTGATCGCCCTCATGCAGGACCAGGTGGAAGCGCTCCGGGAGCAGGGGGTGGCCGCCACCTTCATTAACAGCACGCTTCCGCCCTACGAGGTGGAAAAGCGGTGGACGAACGCCGAGCATGGCCAGTACGATCTCGTGTACATGGCCCCGGAGCGCCTCTCCTCGGATGTCTTCGAGGCGCGGGCTGACCGGCTGGACGTGTCGCTCGTGGCGGTGGACGAGGCGCACTGCGTCAGTGAGTGGGGGCATCACTTCCGTCCCGCGTACCTGGACATTGCGGAGGCCCGAGCGGCACTCGGCGACCCGCTAACGGTGGCGCTCACGGCCACGGCCACGCCGACGGTGCGCCACGACATCCTGGATCTGCTCGACCTGCCGGACGCCGCGCAGGTCGTGCGGGGCTTCGATCGCCCGAACATCGTGTGGTCGGTCTTTCGCGCGGAGAACAAGTGGAAACGCCTGCGCGCGGTGGTTGAGGGGGTGGAGGGGACGGGCATCGTCTACGCCGCGACCCGACGCGCCGTGGAGCGGTGGCGGACACGGCTCGTGAACCACGGGGTATCGGCGGCGGGCTACCACGGGGGGCTCGATTCGGAGGAACGGGAAGACCGTCAGCAGGCATGGATCCGGGATGAGGTTCGGGTCATGGTGGCCACGAATGCGTTTGGCATGGGCATCGACAAGCCCGACGTGCGCTTCGTGGTGCACGTGGATCTGCCCGCGTCGCTGGAGAGCTACTACCAGGAGGCCGGGCGGGCTGGCCGCGACGGGGAGGAGGCGCACGCAGTCCTGCTGTTCCGCCCGCCGGACGCCGACACGCAGGCCTCGCTCATTGAGGCCTCTCACCCCACCGCCACCGAGATTCAAGAGGTGTACGATGCCGTGTGCAGCGTGGGACAGGTGCCGGTCGGCTCGGAGCCGGATGGTCCCCTCGTCGTAGACCTTGAGGCCGTGCTGAAGACGACAGGATTTTCGCGGACCAAGGTGCGGACGGCGGTGGACCTCATCGATCGGCAGGAGGCGTGGACCGTGCTCCCCCGGCGCAAGCACTACGGGCTCCTGCAGTTCGACGGCACCGCTCAGGAGGTTCGTCGGTACGCTGAGCGAGGGGACAACCGCGCGCTGGGCGCGTTCGTGCGGAATCTCCTCCGGGTCGTACACGCCGATGCCTTTCGCGAGTGGTGGCCGGTAGATCTTCGGGTGTTGGTCCAGCGCACCGAGCTGTCGCGGACGCGGGTACAGCGGGGGCTTCAGTACCTCGAAGAGCGGGGACTCCTGCGGTGGCAGCCGCCCGGAGCGGCGCTTCGTGTGGAGCTTGCGTTTCCGCGGGCGGCCAAGCTCCCCGTCGACGACCGGGCGGTCCAGGACGCGCGGTCGCGGGCGAAAACGCGTCTGAAGCACATGCTCCGCTACGCCCGCTCGCTGACCTGCCGGCGGCACGCACTGTTGACCTATTTTGGCGAGGAAACCGCGGCGCAGTGCGGGGCGTGCGACGTGTGCCTCGGGCGCCACGACCCTGATGCCGTTACGCCGGACGAAGAGCCTCTGCTCCGCCGCATCCTCGAGCAGGCGCACGCCTCGATCCCGCGCGAGGAGTGGTTCGACGACTCCCCCGTGCCCGCTCATCGCATCGACGAGCTCGTCAACTGGCTCGTCACCGAAGGCTTCCTGACGCTCGACCAGCCCCTGGACGGACAGTTTCGGACCACTGAGAAGGCCGAAGAGTGGGTCTGATTCCGAATGCCAAGACTCGCTGTGCGTTGCCTGGGAGGGGCCCGAGGTGCCTTCCGGGACGATATTGTTCACCTGAAAGCAGAGACCCCCGCAGCTTCTGTCGAGGGTATTGAGTAGAACCGGTATGACGGGAGCTACGGAGAGTCGTCCATTCCTCGCTTGTCCCTGTAGAGAGAATCTCGACGAGACCCCTCCTGCCCGGATACTGCACGGACTGAAGGGTGTCGATGACCGAACTGTACACGGCCTCGAAGGCCTTCGGGCGTCGGCTGTAATAGTTGAGAGTGGCGTAGAACGCGGTGGAGTCCACCCCATGTCGCGCGAAGACCGAATCGCGGAGGTCGACCGGAACGGAATCCTCGACCATGATCCGGGCCTTTGCCAGGTGAAGCTCCGTCAACATCGTCGTGAAGGTGCTGTCGGGCAGCGGCTTCTCATCGGACGAGAAGCCGGAGCACCCGGACAAGAGACCCAGGCTCAGCACGGCGGCGAGGCTTGTCGTCGCCAGTAGGGCCGGAATGGCCGGGCGAGAAGGAGGGGGACAACAAGAGAAGCGCATCACTTTGCGGCGGTCTGCCGATTCTCTGACGACCGAGCATCCGCTGCGGTGCGAAAGGTCCGGGCCATGACCTCCATGTGCCGGAGGAACGGCAATTTGTCGTGCTCGGGGGCAAACACGGACCCGTCAAGCATGTAGACGCGGTCCGTCTCCCGATCGTAGAAGGTGTAGTTGACGAACGGGCCTCCCCCGCCGACCGGCCGGAGTTGATTGGTCCCTTCCTCCGGAGTGGCCATAAACCAGAGGCCGCGGGTCTCAAATCCGTACCGGTCCCGGAAGGAGAGCTGCTCCGTTGCCACGGAGATGCCGGCGGGTGAGCGAATCGCGTGTTGCGTGGATCCACTCCGGTGTGATTTGATCGGGGCCCACGTCCTCTGCGTAGTAGACAAAAAACTCGCGACGGGTCTTCGACAGGACCCGGCGAAGCCACACAAATCCTTCAGTGGCAGTCGTCGTGTCGACGGCAATCTGGAAGTCGTGCCGAACGTTGACCGCGAAGTTGTGTCGGTTCATCAGCGTGTCTTCGAGCCCGGTCTGGCGCTCCGTCTCGTACATCTCCTGCTTCATGCGCTGCAGCGTCACCTCTTTGAAGGTGCCACGGATGTCCGAGCCCTGGGAGCGAAAGGTTTGGGCAAGGTTCTCAGGGGTCGCGGCGGCCACGTAGTAGATGCGCTGACTGCGGCGCCACAGGTTCGGGTTCGGGACCACCGCCCGCTGTCCGTCCAGGATGGCCTGCTCGGCCTCGTCGGAGAGTCGCCGCCGCAGAAAGGTGGTCTCGTTGGTGGAGTCCGTGAGCGCACTGGCAATGATCACGTTTTTCGTGTCTTTGATGCGCTCGAAGGTCCGCTCGGAAAGCTCTACGTGCCGAATGTCGAAGTAGCGCTCAGAGACCGGGAGCGTCTCGATCCACGGCGTCACATTGTTCCGCAGCGTCTCGCCCGGCTCCCCAGTCCAGTGGGTGCTGTCCATGACCACAGTGATCTCGCCCTCGGGCCCCACCGCGCGAGGACGAAAGTCGCCCTCACACCCCGCAAGAATGAGAATGCCGGTAACCAGCACGGGCATCCAGGCCAAAACCCAACGGGAGCGAGCGATGAATGAGCGCATGAGAACAAGGCGACTCAGGAAACAGGCACGACGAAAACATTAGGTGCACGCGACTTGCACGTCCGGAGGCCGATATTGCTCCCAGGACGAGCAGGACGTCCCGAAGAAGGAGGGCGGGCTGGATGGCCGCCCCTGCAATTCGGGACTGCGACGAAGCATCCGTGAGGCTCCAGAGATTCGAACCGTTGATCCACCCCCGCGAGGAGTTGCGGGCCGCTCTATGCTGCTTCCGGCGCGGAGTGGGTGCCGTACTTGAGGTCACGGGCGAATTCCTCAACGGCATCGAGCCGCTCAGCGCTCGACTTCTCAGGACTGTTCCAGAGGGCGGCCACGCGGTTGATGAGGGCCGAGCCCACGATGAATCCGTCTGTGTGCGTGCTTAGCTGCATGGCGTCTTCGTGCGTCTCGATGCCAAAGCCCACCAGGAGCGGATTCTGAGACACGAGGTGGCGGGCGTGCCGCAGATAC
>PXSY01000136.1 GCA_003023125.1 Bacteroidetes bacterium QH_10_64_19 | reverse complement strand
CTCGTACCGCGCCCTCGACCAGACGGGGCAGGCCGTCCAGCTCTACGAGCAGGTCGAACGTCGCCATTCAGGCACTCCGTTCGCGAAGACGGCCGAAGAAGAGCGGCAGTCTCTGGTGACGACGTCGTAGCCTTCGTTCCCTGCCCGCACCGCACGCGCCCTCAGTTCCCGGATCCTTTTTCCGAACCACGGCTTGGCTCTGATGCTCTTGTCCTCTCCCCCGCCTTCTCTGTTGGCCCTCGCCGTTCTCCTGGTTGCCGTCCCAACGGTTTTCGGCCAGGACCCCGACACCACACAGCTTCCCGAAATCGCTCCGCGCGAGATTGAAATCCGGGGCGAGCGCCAGATTGACCTTCCGTCGCTGGAGCGACAGCCGCTGACGGGCTTTTCGTCTCCGGCCCACGTGCCCGCTGTGCCGCCCGACCGCACACCCTACGTCGGGTCCTACCGGCAAACGCTGGACGACCTCCCCGAGAATCTGCCCATCCCGGAAACCGTCTCCGAGCCGATGGAGCCCGCCACCGATCCGGCACAGGGCTTTCTGGAGGGCGGCACGGGTCGCTACCTCTCCCGGTTCTTCGAGGGACGCGTCGGGGTGCCGCTATCGGCCAACGATCGGCTGTCCCTGCACGGCCAATATACCGGGATCGAGAATAATCCGGACGACGACGTCGCCGACGCTCGAATACGGTACGAGCGCACGCCGGAGGGTTTACGGATCGCCGCCGATGCTCACGGTGGGGCCCAGCGCTACGCCCTTTTTGGGGCGTCCCCGTCCGATTCTGAACGAGAGGCCTTTACGGCAGGAGGGGCCTTTCGCCTGCGCACCCTTGGCGATCGCCCCACACGGGTCGAGATGCGGTACGACAACACAGAGTACACGTCGCGGCGTGATTCCACGTCGGTGTTTTCCCAGCAACAATTTTCCCTGACCGGCTCGGGCACGCTCCCGCTTCCGCTCCGCCCTCACCTCGACGGCACCCTCCGGCGGTCCTGGTTCGGGGGCGATCCCACGGACGATCCCGCTCCACTTCGACCCAGGGGGGCACTGTGAGCGCGACCTTTGTCGCCCCGTCCGTCCGGGTCGAGTGGGCGATCGCTGACCGAACGCGGCTCCACGTCCACAATCGCCCCCGGCTCGGCGACACGTCCCTCGATCAGCTCTACGCGACCAACCCGTATGCCCAGCACGCCCCGTCCCTCCGACCTACCCTCGAAACGACCAACGCGGAGGCGGGGCTCACCGTCAGTCTCGGCACCGTACGACTCGTGACGGCCGCCGGGTACCGGTATGCCCCCGCGTACCGATACTTCAGCTACGACGCGCAAAGCGGGTTGTACGACGTCAGGTATAACTCTGCCCGGATCCTGCAGGGACGTGGTCAGATTGCGCTTCAAGGCATTGAGGGCGTGCAAGCATCTCTGGGCCTGTCGGTGCGGGACGGCACGCTAACGTCGCGCGACACTGAGATCCCCAGTTTCGCCCCGATCACGGCGGATGCAATGCTGGCGGTCTCGTTTGCCGACGGCGATGGATTTCTGGAGGCGCAAACCCGGTTCGAGAGTCCCCGGAATGCCAGCCTTGCCAACGATCGCCTCGACTCGTACTTCACCCTGGACCTCGAAGGCACCTATGCCCTCGGGGACCAGGCGGAAATCGTGGCGCGGGCCGAGCATCTCTCTTCGGGCACGCTCACCCTCTGGAAAAATCATCCCCGCCCGCCCGCTCAGGTGTCGGCCGGCCTTCGTCTGAACTGGTAGCGGACGCCGGCGCGACAGACATGCCATGGATGGCGCTGCCTCGCAGCCGCACAGCCTCTGGAGCCGCAGCATCGGTCGTCCAGTCTGTCTAAGACGAGCGCGCCCATCCGTTTACACCTCGAATTTACAAAGATCCCCGCGGATCAATATATTGAGGACGCCGCTTGGCGATGTCGCCGTTCCTCACCCTAATCTCATTCGGACTGGCACCCGGACCGCTGAGGCACAGATAGCGTTCTACGTATTGCTCCGAATCCGACTTGAAGCGTACGCCTCCGCCGGTTCCCCCTACGCGTTCGGTTGTGTGAGGCCTGACTCCGGTCGGAGCAACGGGCCGCGCCGCCGCCGTTGCCCGGAACGCCCACCCCTGCTCTCGTTTACGCACCCACGCTGATCATGAGTTCTCCTACGGCCGAAGAGGTCATCGACGCATTCGTTGACATCCTCCGCGAACAGCTTGAGGACGGGGAGGCGGTAGAGGTGCCCGGCCTCGGAACGTTTTCCGTGGAGCATCGCCCCAGCGAAGTGGAGGAATCCGAGGGCGAGCGTCAACTGGTTCCCCCCCGAAACGTGGTGGTCTTTGACCCGGAACAGGAGTGATTCGTTACGAGCCAACCTGCCCATGCCCGACCCCGAACCGATCACGCCCCTCCTTGCCGAGCGGCTCGACATCTCGCCCGACCGGACTGAGGCACTTCTGCAAAGCATGCTGCAGGAGCTGAAGAACCGGGCCGCGTCCGAAGGCGTTCATCTCTCGGACCTTGGCACCTTCCAGGACGAAGACGGGACCCTGGCGTTCATTCCCAGCCCATCGCTGCGGCGGCGCGTCAACCATCAGTTCGAAGGCCTCTCCCCCGAGGATCTTGCCGGTCCCCCGGCGGCCCAGCCCGAGGCCGACGCGCCGCCGTCCCTGCGGGAGTCTTCGGAGGAAGACACTCCGGCGCTCGGTCCCGTAGAAGAGGGCGGGCACGACGAGCCGACAGAGACGCCCGATCAGCCGGTCGACCCTGGGCTCGAAGATGCCCCCACAGAGCCGGCTGCTGCCGAGCCTGGAAGAGTCTCCGACGAGGATGAGGAGTCAGCGGAGCCCTCCATCCCGACGCTGGACCCCATCGAGGACGAAGATGACGGCGATGAATCGGAGATGCCGCCCCCAGGCGACGCCGATGAACCGGGGGGGACGACAGAGGAAGAATCGCCCGAGGAGGACGAGGAAGAAGAGGAGGTCGCTGGCCCGCTCGGTTCGTTCTCCGTGATCGGCAGTCTATTGGTGCTCGTGGTCCTCGTAGGAATTGGATGGCTCGTCTTCAGTGAGACGGACCTGTGGTCGTCGAGTCAGCCGGCCTACAAGAACTCCGACCCGGAGACGACCCAGACGGCCGATTCCGAAGGCCCCAATCAATCGTCAGATCCCGAGGCCTCCGACGACGCGTCGGGCGACGACCAACCGGAGCGTCACGCGGGAATCCCGCCCGGAGATGATTCCGGCGACGCCGCCGACATGCAAACGAGCGCCTGGACCATCGTCGTTGCGTCCCTCTCCTCTCGCCCCAACGCCGAGGCGACAGCCGCGAAATACGAAGACCGGTTCAACAGCGCGGAGGTCATGCCCGCCACCGTTGACAATAGAACCCGGTACCGAGTGGCGGTGGGACGGTATGATTCTGAGGCGGCCGCCGAGCGCGCCCTCGATGCGAATAGGTCGACGATGCCCTCCGGCGCATGGATCCATGAGCTGCGTTAACGATTTCTCACACCGACCCTCTGCCTTTTCTCTGTGCTTTCTGCTCTCTTGACGGCCCCGACGCTCCTTCTCCAACAGGTGGACACCACCGCCGTCGGCACCAGCCAATCGGCCTCGGGCCAGGCCGCCTCGCTGCTCGACATTCTCGTGCTGGGCGGCTGGGTAATGATTCCCCTGGTGCTGCTCTCCGTGCTCACCATCTACCTTCTGATCGAGCGGCTCATTACCATCCGCCAAGCATCCTCGAACCCCGAGGTGATCACCGAACGGGTCCGCGAGTACGTGCGCAACGGCAATGTGCAGTCCGCCATCCAGTACTGCGACGACAAGGATGTCCCCATTACCCGCATCCTAAAGAAGGGACTCGAACGCCTAGGCCGCCCCATTTCCGAAATTCAGGACGCCGTGCAGGCCGCCGGGAAGCACGAGACGTTCGACCTAGAAAAACGGACGAACCTGCTGGCGAGCATTGCGGGCATCGCCCCCATGCTCGGCTTCTTCGGCACCGTGGTGGGCATGATCAAGGCCTTCCAGCAAATCCAGGACCTGCAGGGCAACGTGAATCCGTCCGTGCTGGCTGGGGGCATCTGGGAAGCCCTCATTACCACCGCGGCGGGCCTGTTGGTCGGCATCCTCGCACTGTTCTCCTATAACTTCTTGATGGGTCGCATTCGCCGCATCTCGAATGACATGGAGCGCTCCGCCAGCGACTTCATCGACCTTCTCCAGGAACCGGTCTCCCCCGACCGCAAAGAAGAGTTGCCGTCCTAGACCAACCTTCTCCCCTCGCCCGTTCGCCCCTCCCGCTGACGGAATCGGCACGGAGAAGAGCGAGTCCCCGCTTTCGCGATCAGCACCGCAACGACACCTCTCCCCCGCCATGCCCCTCGACTTTTCTCCGTCCCGCGAGCCGATGACGACCTTCAGCCTCGCGGGCATGACGGACGTCGTCCTGCTCCTCCTCGCAGTCGATCACGGTGTCTCTCACCAAGGACGGGACCTATTACGTTGCCGACGCTCCGGTGCCGAAGGCGCGCCTGGTCGACGAGCTTCGATCGACCCGTACGGACCAGCAATTCTTGATCATGCGCGCGGATCAGGAGGCTAGCATCGGCCAGTTTGCCGCGGTGGCGTCCGCCGCACAGGCGCTGGACATGCGGGTGCTGGTGGCGACCGAGCGAATGGGGCAGTCGCCCTGAGAGACGGGTCCCTCAAGGGCAGTGCTCTTCTCGAAAAGATCACCGACGGCGGTCGGTGTGCGAGATGACGGGCTTCGGAATTTTTCGGGGCGAAATCTCGGCTCATTCGGCAGGCTACCGGCAACTCTCAGAGGCGTCGTCATCCCTGCCACCAGTCTCGGTCCAGCGAGCGGTATTGAATCGCTTCCGACACGTGCTCGGGCCGGATGCGGGCGGACTGCTCCAGATCGGCCACCGTGCGGGCTACCTTCAGGATGCGGGTGTAGCCGCGCGCACTGAGGCCGAGGCGGTCCGACGCCGTGCGGAGCAGGTTTTCGCCCGCCTCGTTCAGGTCGCAGTGCTCCTGCACGCGCTGCGCGTCCATCCCGGCGTTGCTGTAGATGTCGGGCGCATCGCCGAATCGACACGACTGCTGCTCGCGGGCCTGCACTACCCGCTTCCGCACCGTGGCCGACGACTCGCCGGTGCGCTCCGCGCTCATCTCGTCGAAGTC
>PXSY01000135.1 GCA_003023125.1 Bacteroidetes bacterium QH_10_64_19 | reverse complement strand
GTGGCAATCGTGATGCCCCGCTCCCGCTCCTCCGGCGCGTTGTCGATCGCCTCAAAGGTCTGCTCCGCCGCCCCCCCGACCCGGTCGGCCAGTACCTTCGTGATCGCCGCCGTCAAGGTCGTCTTCCCGTGGTCGACGTGCCCGATCGTCCCTACGTTTACATGCGGCTTCTCCCGCTCAAACTCTTCCTTGGCCATGACAGTCTATGTGATCGGTAAATGTGTGTAGCTCGAATGCGATAAGATAGAAATGGGAGGCAGTGCCTCCCGAATCGGCTATGCAGCGGCCTCAACAACCTCTTCGTCCATGATGTCGGCGGCAATCTCTTCGGGCACCGGCTCGTAGCTCCCAAATTGCATGGTGTAGATGGCCCGTCCCTGCGACAGCGAGCGGAGATCCGTCGAGTACCCGAACATCTCAGAAAGGGGCACCTCAGCGTTGATGACTTGCGCATCGTTTCGCTGACCCATCTGGCCAATCTGGCCGCGACGGCCGTTCAGGTCGCCGATAACGTCTCCCATGTAATCGTCGGGCGTCACGACCTCCACCTCCATCACAGGCTCCATCAGGACCGGATTGGCGCGGTGAGCGGCTTCGCGGAAGCCGAGTCGACCCGCAATCTCGAAGGCGTTCTGGTCGGAGTCCACCTCGTGGTGGTCTCCATCGTAGAGACGTACCGATACGCCTTCGAGGGGATATCCGGCAAGGGGACCATCCTCCATTGCGCTCTCGATGCCGCGCTTGACGGACGGAATGAACTCGGTCGGAATGACGCCGCCCTTGATTTCGTTCTCGAAGATAAGCCCAGTTTCGTCCTCATCCTCGTTCGGCCCGACCTCCATGTATACCTCGGCGAACTGGCCGCGTCCTCCGGTCTGCTTCTTCAAGACATAGTGCTCGTCAACCGTCTCCGTGATGGCCTCGCGGTAGGCAACCTGCGGGCGTCCCACGTTCGCCTCGACCTTGAACTCGCGCTTGAGGCGGTCCACAATGATTTCGAGGTGCAACTCCCCCATCCCAGCAATAATGGTCTGCCCGGTCTCCTCGTCGGTCCGCACGTCGAACGTCGGGTCCTCTTCCGCCAGCTTGGTTAGACCATTCGTCAACTTGTCGCGGTCGGCCTTCGTCTTCGGCTCGATGGCGATGCGGATGACCGGCTCCGGGAAGTCCATCGATTCGAGTACGACCGGGTGGTCCGGATCGCAGATCGTGTCACCAGTCTTCAAGTTTTTCGGGCCCACAACAGCGGCGATGTCCCCCGCACGGAGCATGTCCACATCCTCCCGGCTGTTGGCGTGCATGAACATCATGCGGCCGATGCGCTCGTCCTCGTCCCGGGTCGGACTGTAGACGCGGGAACCGGACTCAAGCGTCCCGCTGTAGACGCGGATGAATGTCAACTTCCCGACGTAGGGATCAGTCGTGATTTTGAAAGCAACCGCGCTAAACGGCTCATCCTCCTCCGGGGGACGAACAACCTCCTCCTCTTCGTCCTGTGGATGGTGGCCCCGAATGGCCGGGACGTCATCCGGGCTGGGAAGATACTTGTTGACGCCGTCCAGGACACGCTGCACCCCCTTGTTCTTGAGGGCAGACCCACAGAACATCGGCGTGATGTCCCGGTTGAGAGCCGCCTTCCGAATGACCGTCTCGATCTCGCTGGGCTCCACCGTCGCGTCTTCGTCCAGGTACTTCATCAACAGTTCGTCGTCATACTCGGCGACGTTTTCGAGCAGGTTGATGCGCCAATGCTCCGCCTTTGACTCCAGATCATCGGGAATTTCTACGACATCCCACTTCATGCCCTGAGATTCATCATCGTACACGATAGCATCTCCCCGAATGAGGTCGATAACGCCCCGGAACATGTCGCCCGACCCGATGGGGTACTGAATCGGGACCGGGTTGGCGTTGAGGCGGTTCTCCATCATTTCGAGGACGTTCTCGAAATCCGCCCCGGTGCGGTCCATCTTGTTCACGAAGCCGATGCGCGGCACGTCGTACTTTTCCGCTTGTCGCCAGACGGTCTCCGACTGGGGCTCGACGCCGCCTACGGCGCAGAACAGTGCGATCGCGCCGTCCAGGACGCGAAGCGAGCGCTCCACCTCGACCGTGAAGTCAACGTGACCCGGCGTATCGATAATGTTGATCCGGTGGTCGTCCCAGTAGCAGGTTGTGGCCGCCGAGGTAATGGTGATGCCCCGCTCCTTCTCCTGCTCCATGAAGTCCATGGTCGCGGCCCCCTCATGCACCTCTCCCATCCGGTGTAGACGTCCCGTGTAGAAGAGAATGCGCTCCGTAAGGGTGGTCTTCCCGGCATCAATGTGAGCCATGATGCCGATATTTCGGGTCCGCTCAAGCGGAAAGCTTTCGTTTTTCTGCGTGGCCATGGGTACGTGCTCAAAAGGTAAGTGTGGTCGAACGCTCGACATGAATCGGCATCGTCCCGATCCTTCCAACAGCCCGGCGGGTCGGGCTAAAACTGGAAGTGAGCGAAGGCCTTATTGGATTCGGCCATACGGTGAACGTCATCTTTCTTCTTCACGGCGCCTCCCTCTCCCCGAGCGGCGTCAATCAATTCACTTGCGAGACGATTCACCATGCTGTTCTCGTTGCGAGCCCGGGCGTACTGGATGATCCACCGGAAGGCGAGCGTGATGCGCCGCTCAGGCCGGACCTCGGTCGGAACCTGGTAGGTCGCCCCCCCGACCCGACGACTCCGGACCTCCACAAGGGGTGCCGCGTTGTTCACGGCCTTCTTAAAGACCTCCAGCCCATCGTCCTCACCCGTTCGCTCCTCAATCACCTCAAAGGTATCGTACACGATGCGCCGGGCCAGGCTTTTTTTCCCGTCCCGCATGATGGCGTTCACGAAGCGGGAGACCATATCGTCCCGGTAAATGGGATCCGGCTGGGTCGTGCGCTGCTCGGGAGCGTCGTTTCGTGGCATAATCGATGCTAAACTTTGTCGGTAGATAATCAATCGTAAAGCCGTCTCTCGCCGAGACGGCTCAACGCCCCCTCTTCCCCCATACCTCACTGCGCCTAATCACGCGGCTTCTTGGTGCCGTACTTCGAGCGGCCCTGGCGACGATCTTCAACGCCGGCCGTATCGAGGGCTCCACGGACGACGTGGTACTTCACACCAGGAAGGTCCTTCACACGCCCTCCGCGGACGAGCACAATGGAGTGCTCCTGAAGGTTGTGCCCCTCTCCCGGGATGTAGGCGGTCACCTCGTTGCCGTTCGTAAGCCGCACGCGCGTCACCTTTCGGAGCGCCGAGTTCGGCTTTTTCGGCGTCGTGGTGTACACCCGAGTGCACACGCCTCGACGCTGAGGACTCCCTTCGAGCGCCGGGGCATCACTTTTCTCCTCTTCGGACTCTCGCCCTTTTCGAATCAGTTGCTGTGTCGTCGGCACGTCAGTGTCAGTCGGTTATCTGAATCGATGTCGAACATCGCGGCCCCGTGACCCGCACAGGGCAATTTTCTGTGCGCACAGTCGTTACCTACCGTACCTCATTCGTCCGAGGTCCCTAAACCGGGGCAAAGAAGGAATGAAAAGGGCTTTGCGACCTCAGAACGCTGCTAGGGCCAGTCGTAAGCGTTTCACTTTATGATACCGAGATGTATCGGTTGATCAATCTTTTTTC
>PXSY01000134.1 GCA_003023125.1 Bacteroidetes bacterium QH_10_64_19 | reverse complement strand
CTCAATCGTCTGGGCGATGCGGTTCGACGTTTCGATGTCGGTGCCGATTGGGGCCTCGGCGTTAATCTGCACCCGGCTCGGATCGGTGTCGGGAAAGAAGGCCTGTCCCGTAGGGGCAATCAGGTAGAGCCCCACAATCAGCACGAGCCCGCCCAGCGAGCCGTGCAACAGGGCGGCCCGGCTGTCGGTGAGCACGAGACGCTCCTGGCTGTTGAGGAGGGCCCCGATGAGTCCAATCAGGACAATGCTGGCCGGAGCCGCTAGCAGAAGGCCCATTGTAGAAAGGGCGAGGGTTCCGACGAGGACGTTGATTCCGAGAATGACGCCCATGATGGCAAGAAATCCGCCCCCGAACCGGACCGTCGTCCAGCCGCCCAGATAGAGGATCTCCAGCGTGTGAAGGACGATGCCAAGTCCGCCCAGTGCAACGAGGAGTCCCCCCGGCACGAGCAGCAGGAGCGCCGCCATCTGGCCCACAGCGGTCATCACGAGTCCGCCCAGCCCGGCGAGGATCAGGCCCGCCGCGAAGGCGACGAGCGCCCCGGTATTGCGGAGGAAGGCGTACGAGACCGAGTAGTCGCGCTGGAGCATGCGCTCCAGGTAGTCGCGGTACCAGGCAATGAGCCGGGGCAGGCCGGACTCCACAAACCGGTCGCCAATCGGCTCCATCACGTACTGGTGAAGGAGATACAGAACCGGAATCCCAGTGGCGACGACGACCAGCGTCTTCCAGTTGGCGATGCCGAGGGTGATGCCCAGGATGAGGATGAGAGCCGCGCCGCCGTACCGCGCCGCCGCGGGCCACGAGTCCCCTTCGGACGACGCCTCGCCGTTCCCTTTCACCTGCACGAAGAATCCCGTGATGACGGGATTGATGATGACGGCCACGAACAGAGAGCTCGCCAGGGTGATGATGAGCGTCAGCGGCAGGTAGCTCATAAACTCCCCGATAGTACCCGGCCAGAGCAGCATCGGGGCGAACGCCGAGACCGTCGTGGCAGTGGCGGCCACGACCGGAGCGCCCACCTCGGCCGTCCCTAGCCGCGCGGCCTCCCAGCGCGAGTAGCCCTCCTCCCGGAACCGATAGATGTTCTCAACAACCACCACCGCATTGTCCACCAGCATCCCCAGCGCAATGATGAGCGAGAAGAGGATGATGAAGTTGAGCGTGTAGCCGAAGGCCTGGAAGACGAGAAACGTGGTGAACATGGACAGTGGAATGGCGATGCCCACGAGCGTGGCGTTGCGCACCCCCAGGAAGAAGAGCAGCACCGCGATCACGAAGATGAGCCCGCTGATGATGTTGTTCTCCAGGTCTGTCACCAGTGAGCGCACGTTTTCGCTCTGGTCGCCAGTCACGAGCACCTCCGTGCCACTCGGGAAGTTAAACTCATCCAGCGTGGCCTTTACCTTCTCGGACGTCTCCAGAATGTTGGCCCCGGGGCGCTTCGTGATGTCCAGGGAGATGACCTGTGCCGTCCGTCGCTCCGACTCGGGTACGCTGACGGTCGCCCCCGCCTCGTTCTCGCGTTTCAGGATGCGGAGGCGGGAGTAGCTCGACCGGTCCTTGAATCCAAACTTGGCCTCTGCCACGTCGCGCACGTGGACGTTTCGTCCATCGGGGGTGGTCTTCACCACCAGGTCTTCAATCTGGCTGGCCGGATCGTCGAACTGGCCGTCCACCCGGACGAGGTAGTTGAGCCGGTTCATGTCGATCGACCCGCCCGGGATGCTGGTATTTTCGTTCTGGATCGTGGTGATGAGGTCGTTGAAGGTCACGTTGCGGCTCTTGAGGGCCGCCAGGTCCACGTCAACCTGCACCTCGCGCGTGAGACCTCCGACGATGCTTGCCTCCAGCACGCTCGAGATGCCTTCGAGCTGATCCTGCAGGTCCTCCCCGACCTCCTTCAGCCGGGCCAGCGAATAGTCGCTGGCCAGATTTACGGTCATGATCGGAAATTCGTCCGTGTTGATCTCATTGATGAGCGGGTCTTCCACGGCGTCCGGGAAGTCCGGCTCGGCCCGATCGATGGCCTGGTTGACCTCCTGGTAGGCCTTGTCCGTCTCCACGTCGGGCGTAAACTCGATAACGACGGTGGAGACCCCCTCCGACGAGGTCGACCGCATCTCCTCGATGCCGTTGATGGAACTAATCTCCTGCTCGGCGACCTGGGTAACGGTGGACTCGATGTCGCTGGGGCTGGCGCCCGGGTAGACCGTCGTGACCACGATCTGCGGAAACTCGATGGACGGGCTCGACTCCTTCGGAATCGTGAGGTAGCTCGCCAGTCCCCCGACTGCCAGGATCAGGGTGAAGACGGCGATGGCCGTCCGGTATTTGATGGAGAGGTTGGTAATCTTCATCGCAGGGAAGTCTGGTTCGTCGGTAGAACGCGTACTTTGTATTTCGTACTGCGCATCGTCCCGGCCCGTCGCACATCACGCAGTGCGCACTACGCAAATACTCCCCGCCCGAATCGATCTCGTTTGGGCAATGTATTCCGATTGGCGAGAAGCGCTACTCCGTAGGCGGCGGGGGCAAGGCTCCGTCCTGCTCCGTATTGGTGGGGGAGTGCTGGCGCTGCTCGGTGACCTCAACCGGCGCTCCGGGCGACACGTCGTCCTGGCCAACCGTAATGAGTTCGTCGTCCGCAGCGAGGCCTGACTCGACCACGATTTGACCCCCGGTTGACGGTCCTAGGGTGAGGTCTCGGTTGCGGGCCACGGCTGTCGTATCGGACCGCTCCACGATGTAAGCATGGGTGCCGGTCTCGTCACGAACAACAGCTGTGCGCGGAATGACGATGGCATCGTCCATGGTCGTTCGGGTCACGCGCAGGGTGACGCTCATCTCGGGCTTCAGGATGCCCTCCCGGTTGGGCACGGTGGCCTCGATGGGGAAGGTGCGGCTGTTGGGATCGATGGTATTGCCGGCGAATGTCACCTCGGCGGTCCGCACGCCGGCGCCGTACTGGCGGGCGTCGATCTGAATGGGCGTGCCCTCCTGGACGTCATTGGCGTACCGTTCGGGCAGGCCGGCCGTCACGCGAACGCGCCGGGTGTTGACGAGGCGAGCGACCTGCACACTGGGGGCAACCTGTTCCCCGGCCTCCACGAACCGCTCCTCAACGGTGCCGGTGAACGGCGCGTCCACCCGCGTATTCGAGAGCCGCTTCTTGGCCTGCTGCAAGGCCGCCTTGGCCTGGTTGCGCTCCGACCGCACCTGCTCGAACTCCAGCGCGCTGATGATCGAATCGCGGTAGAGCGGCTGCTGGCGCTCGAATCGATCCTGTGCCAGTTCGTAGCGGGCTCGGGCCTGCTCGACAGCCGCCTGTGCCTGATCGGCGTCGATGCGGGCCACGGGCTCGCCCTCGGCAATACGGGCGCCCCGGTCGGCCAGCATCGTAACGGTGCCGGCCGTCTGGGCCGAGAGGGTAGCATCATCGAGGGCTTCGATGCTGCCGGTCACCTCGATGATGTCGGTGAAGGAGGTCGGCTGCAGCACGAGCGTTTCGACCTGCGACGCCTGAGGCGCACGGCCGTCGTCGCTGGCATTGTCGCCGGACGCTTCACCGTTGCTGCATCCACCCGCAAGCGCGACGGTGCCGGCGAGAAGCACGGCGAGAAGAACGAAGGGAAGGAAGCGGGTCATGGGGGCGG
>PXSY01000133.1 GCA_003023125.1 Bacteroidetes bacterium QH_10_64_19 | reverse complement strand
AGAGGGAGAAGGTTGGAAAGAGGAGCTAGCGTTACGTCCTATGTCGCGCGCAGTCGGGCCGCCGTCAGGGTGTTCTTCAGAAGCATCGCCCGGGTCATGAGCCCGACGCCGCCGGGCACGGGGGTGATGCGGGCGGCCTTGGGGCGAACCTCGTCGAAATCAATGTCTCCCACAAGCCGGTAGCCGCGCTCGGCGGCGTCGTCCTCCACCCGGTTGATCCCGACATCGATTGCCACGGCTCCCTCCTTGACCATTTCTCCGTCGATGAAGGCAGCCTGGCCGGCGGCCGCCACGAGCAGATCCGCCCGCCGCGTGTGTGCCGCCAGGTCCTGGGTGCGGCTGTGGCAGACCGTCACGGTGGCGTTGGCCGTGCGACGGAGCAGCAGGTTGGCTAGGGGCTTGCCGACGATGTTGGAGCGGCCTACGATGACGGCGTCCATGCCTTCCGGGTCGATGGCGGACCGGGACAGCATTTGCATGATGCCGTACGGAGTGGCCGGGATATAGCGGGGGGTGCCGCGCATCAGTCGGCCTAGGTTCTCGGGGTGGAAGCCGTCGACGTCCTTCCCTGGATCCACGGCGTCGATGATGGCCTGCTCGTCGATGTGGTCGGGGAGGGGGAGTTGGACGAGAATGCCGTCTACGGACGCGTCGGCGTTCAAGTCGTCGATCAGATCCAGGAGGTCGGACTGCGACGTGTCGGCGTCGAGGTGGTGCGTCTCGGTGTCGATGCCGACTTCGGCCGCGTCCTTTTCTTTGCCGCGCACGTAGGCCTCGGAGGCGGGGTTGTCTCCCACGAGGACCGCGGAGAGAAACGGAGGACGGTGGCCTGCCTCGGTCCACTCGTCAATGTCGGCACGAACCTCGTCTCGTACGGCCTGAGAAAGTTCACGTCCGTCGATAAGGTCAGCGTCAGGGGGGACGGTCACAGGTGGGATGGGAGCCACGTCGATGCGAAAAGAGCAGGCGAGTTCTGGCAGGATCCTGTAATCTACGAAATCCTCGGGCGTGCAGAAACGAGTCCGGACAAAGAACCTGAGACAATTGTGGGCCGTTCCGTGGGACTCGGGGGAACACTCCGCAAAACCACGCGGTTGCAGGCGTCGGTTCGCAGTGGCAGAGGCCGAGCCTGTACCAACGGGATCATGGGTGAGGTCCCGCGATCCGCTCCGCACAGCCGTTTTGGATACGAGCGCAGTACAAATATGCAGACGCAAGAGTATCGGGTCGGCATTCTCGGGGCCACGGGGGCCGTTGGACAGACCTTTATTCGGTTGTTGAGCGATCATCCCTGGTTTACGGTGACGGCCGTGGCTGCGTCCGAGCGGTCCGCCGGCCATTCGTATCAGGAGGCCACGAACTGGCTGAGCGGCGCCCCCATTCCAGAGCACGTGGCCAACCTGACGGTTCAGCACACCGATCCGTCGGCCGTCGAGTGCGATTTCGTCTTTTCCGCCCTTAGCTCTTCGGTGGCCGGAGAGATCGAGGCGAAGTTCGCAACCGCCGGCGTGCCGGTCGTGTCGAACGCCAAAAACTACCGGCTGGACGACCACGTGCCGCTTCTCATCCCGGAAGTGAACCCCGACCACCTCGCCCTGATTGACGAGCAGTCGTGGGGCTCCGAGGGCTTCATCGTCACCAATCCCAACTGTTCCACGACGGGACTCATCTGTGGGCTCCATCCCCTCATGGATACGTTCGACCTGGAGGCCGTGCAGGTGACGATGCTGCAGGCCCTCTCCGGGGCGGGCCATCCGGGCGTCCCCTCGCTCGACGCGGTGGGCAACGTGATTCCGTACATTGGGGGAGAGGAGGAGAAGCTGGCCACCGAGCCGCGCAAGATTCTCGGTTCGTTGGAGGGAGACTGGGTGGAGCCCGCGGACCTGACCCTCAGCGCACAGTGCACACGGGTGCCGGTCCGCAACGGGCACCTCGCATGTGCCTCGGTGCGGTTTCGGGACGACGTGGACGCTGACGCGGTGGAAGCGGCGCTCCGCGATTTCCGGGCGCCCGCCGTGACCGAATCGCTGCCGAGCCGTCCCGACCCGTTCGTGCAGGTGCTCGACGCGCCGGATGCCCCGCAGCCCCAGCGCCACGTGAAGGCGGGGGGGGGCATGACGGTCTCGGTAGGTCGCCTGCAGGACTGTCCCGTGAACGACGTGAAATTCGTCCTGCTCTCCCACAACACGGTTCGGGGTGCCGCCGGTGGAGCCATTCTCAACGCCGAACTGCTGGCCACGGAGGACTACCTGACGGCGACCCGCACCGACGCCGCGACGGAGCCGGCCACCACGTAACGGTCCCGCTACAGGCGTTCCGCGGTCTCCACCCCTGCGCCCTCCACTCGCATGCCGTATCCTGACGTCCGACGCGCCCAGCCCGCCGATCAAGCCACAGTGGGGGACCTGTGGGTGCAGCTTCTTGAGGAGCAGGACGCGCTGGACGAGCGGTTTGGGGTGGCGGATGACGCCCGCGACCGGTGGAGCAACGACTTTCCGATATGGCTCGAGGATGAGACCTATCGCGTCTACGTGGCAGAGAGCGACGGCATTGCGGGCTTCGCCTCGGCGCATCGCTGGGGGCCCCCGCCGATCTACGAAGAGAGTTCGGAGGTGTATCTCGATGAGCTCTACGTCTGCCCGGACGACCGGCGGGAGGGATACGGCACCCAGCTGGTGCGTGCCGTTCAAGATTGGACCGATCAGATCGGGGCGCAGCGCCTCCGGCTCAATGTGCTGGCCGCCAATGAGGCGGGCCGCGCATTCTGGACATCGCTGGGGGCTCAGCCACTCACGCTCACCTACACCCTCGAGCAGACGGAAGGAGACGCAGAGCCGGACGACGAAGGATCCAAAAAGATCGGGTTTTGACAGGAACGCGTGGGCCTTACTCTCGTCCTAGCATACGACGTTTCAACGCGGGTGTAGCTCAGGGGCTAGAGCATCTGCTTGCCATGCAGAAGGTCGTGGGTTCGAATCCCATCACCCGCTCCGCTTTCTGAATTGCTCCGTGGACGCCCCGACTTCTCCTGAAGATCGGGGCTTTTCTATGTCAGGTGTGCTCGTTGAGGCATCCGTGATGACATTTGCGCGGCACCGGGCTTGCTTCGCGCCAGGGAGAAGTCTCGGGACGGGCGAAGGGAGAAGCATTCTGGCCGAGAGGGGATTACTATATTGCCGATCCGCGAAAGAGCACCCAGAGGAAAGCTTCCGAGTGGGATCAGCGATCGCTGTCCTGCGTGTCGAGTTCCGTCTCCAGATGGGTAAGCATCCGGTCGACCGTATGTGTTTGGAGGCGTTTTGGGACGGCGGCGGCCGCGTAGTCGTCGCCCGATTGCACGATCATCACGACGCCCGAGGCAGCGCTGAGGCCCTGCACCTCGCCGGAGCGCCGAAACTGGGGCGTGGTCCCCAACCTCGACTCGACGGCCGTGCAGAGGCGCTCGTAGATGTCCGGGTCCATGGTGGGGGTAGGGATGGACGCTTGGAAGTGACTCGTAGGGCTTCTATGCTGGCGTGCCCGGTTCAGTTCGTAGGGGCAGCGGCAGCGCCCGTGCTCAACTCGGATCGCAAGGCTCCGTTCTGTGTCCCCGAGCGGAGCGCCGGGAGTCCGGGTCGTTGTGGCGTCGCCCCGTAAATCCGCGGATCGATGTCTTCGCCGCGA
>PXSY01000132.1 GCA_003023125.1 Bacteroidetes bacterium QH_10_64_19 | reverse complement strand
GAAGGAGATCTCTCGGCAACATCCCCTTGCTCAGGTGTGCTCCGCACGGGTGTACGAGTTCGACCCCAGGAAGGAGCTCGACGCGCTGCCGCGGGCGATGTGGCCGCGACGCGCAGCGGAGGTAGCGGAACTCGACACGACAACCCAAACCGGTCCTGAGGACGAGCAGTCCGACGCATCGCCGTTTCACTGGGCGTACGACATGGCGCTCGACACGCGCCGACTCCGCACGGAGCTCAAATTCGCCGAGGAGATCTCCCACCAACAGGCGCTGGTCCGATCGGTGCTGTGGGAGCGGGCGGCGTGAGACGGGCGTATTCCGTATCCTACCGCAACATGAAACATGCAAGACTCTACCCCTCCACGACGGTCCAGTACAGCTCCACGCTCTTCTGTCGCAGATCCTCCAGCGAGCCATCGTTCTCGATGACGTAGTCGGCTCGCGTGCGGGCCCGCACCTGCTCGGGCGTCACATCGTCGCGCCGCGTGACCCACGCGATGCGGTCCGGGGCCGGGGCCACCACCGCGGCCGTCGCGTCAACGTGCGCGTCGCCCCCCGCCTCAAAGAGCAGCGCCGCCTCGTGGACGAGCAGGGAGAGGGATTCTTCGGTGGCGCGTTTCTTTGCCGCCTCAAACGCCTCGAAGACGTGCGGGTGGACGATGGCGTTCAGGCGCTCCAGCTGGTCGGCGTCGCCAAACACCCGGTCGGCCAGGTAGGCACGGTCGAGCGCCCCTTCCTCGTCGTAAGCCGCCTCGCCGAATTCCTCAACGATCGCGGCCCGCACGTCGGCATCTTCCCGCATGAGCCGCTTTGCCTCCACGTCGGCGTAGAACACCCGAGCCCCTTGCTCCTCCAGAAAGCCGCAGACGGTCGTCTTCCCACTTCCGATGCCGCCGGTGACGCCAAGGGTTCTCACGAGTGTGGATCGTGGAATTTGGAGTTTGGAATGACGTTAGAGACGAAGAGTCCATGTGTCTATCTTCCCCATTCCCACTCCCGAATGTCTACAGGCGCATGTCAGAACTACGCCCTCGAACGAAGCGATTTGCCGTCGCCATCTTTCGGTTCT
>PXSY01000131.1 GCA_003023125.1 Bacteroidetes bacterium QH_10_64_19 | reverse complement strand
AGAAAGTCGACCCCGTCGTAGGAGTAAGCGCTCATCGAGAGACGATCCGCAATGTTCTGGGCGAGCGCCCGGCCGTCCGGGACGTCGGTGTTCATCTTCCAGTTTCCGGCAATCAGCATGGGGGGAAGGATCGGGTAAACAGGGGGAGAGTGGGAGGGAGGCTACTTCTGCGCCTCGTAGGCAAACATCGTCGGAGGAATGTTGCGGGGCTCGTATTCCTTCGTCACCGACGAGAAGTGCTCACAGAGCGGCTCTTCCATGTGGTTGTAGTTCTGGTACACGAGAAACTTCCCGTCATCCGCCAGCACCTCGCGGGTGCGAGCCAGCAGCTCGTGCTTCGTCGCCTCGTCGAGAAATGAGAAGGGAATGCCGGACACAACGCAGTCGACCTCCTCGACGTCATGAGCCCCAAGGATATCACTGATGTGCTCGGCGCGGTCTTCCACCACGAGGGCCCGCGGATCGTTGGCGGTCATCTCTTCCAGCGTCTCCACGAAATCCGGATTGCTCTCGATGAGTAGGAGGGTCGAGTCGTCCGTCATGCGCTCGAGCATAAACGCACTGAAGACGCCGTTTCCCGGCCCGTACTCGACGATCACCTGATCCTCCTCAAAGTCGATCCACTTGCAGACCCGACGGACCAAAAACGACGAGGACGGGGCAATGGCCGCGACATCCTGGTCCCTGAGAAAGTTTTTGATGTAGGAGAGCGTTCCGGTGAGGGCGGAGGGCACGGATGTATGGACGGGTGGGCGCGAAGAGATACGAGATATTGCTGCTTGCCTTCTCTTGATCCTAAATACGCAGACAGCGCTCCGTGTATCAAGTCCTTCACGTCCCGACTCAATGAAGGTACAGCGAGAATCGCTCAGGGAGTGAGGGGAGAGACAGGATTCGGATCCTCACGGAGAAGGAAGGTCAAGTGCTGCCGAAGCGTGGGGACGTCACTCGCGAAGTACCGGTCTACGATTTTGCCCGCGTCGTCGATGAGAAACCACGTTGGCACCTGAACTACATTGTATCGGGTCGCAATCGGATCCTCGATGCCGTCCGGAGCGACGACCGTGCGGCCCGGCAGGCGTCGGCTGCGCAGGAAGGCGCGGTTGGCCAGGGAGTCGGGCTCCACGGAGATGGATACGAAGGTTACAGAGTCGGGGCGGGTGGCCTCGTGGAGGGTGTTCCGGAGGGGGTGCTGCAGGGTGAAGAGATCGGTGTTGGGCCGGTAGTACTCGAGGACGACAGGGGCTCCCCGCAGCTCCCGGAGCGACAGCGTGTCGCCCGCGAGGGTCTGCACGGTAAGGTTGGGCGCGGTCATGCCCGGTTGCAGGTGCTCGGCCTCGTACCCAACGCGGCGGGCCCACTGGGCCCACGACGAACGCGAGTGATTGGCCCGCAGCCGCTGGGCGGCTGACAGTGCGGCGTCGACCTGTGCGCTGTCCAGAAACGCCTGAATCCGAACCGCCTTCACGCCGGCCCGTCGGTGGGGACCGTCCGCGCGGGCCTGAAACGAGTCGACCAGGGCGAGGGCCGCGCGATGACCGTGCCGCCGTGCCTCGGCCCGCCGTGCGATGCGGGCGGCATCCGTGTAGTAGGGACTGGTCGGGGCGATCTGTTGAGCGCGGGCGACCACCAGGGAGTCATTCCATCGTTCCAGGAGGGCCAGCGACTCCACCGCGGCGAACTGTCCAGCGTAGGTGCCCGGATACTGGGCCGAGAGGCTCCAGAGCGTGCTGCTCGTGAGGCGAATGTTCTGGGCCAGGGCGGTGGGGCGGTAGGCATCGGCCTGAAGTCGCCGCGCCAGCATGCGCCGATGCATCGTCATCGCGTTTCGGTAGCCCTGAAGGGCCCGGTTCTCGGTCGATTCAGGGCGGAACGACGCCTCGGGGTCGAGGGGAAGGTCGACCTGGAGGGTGCCGGAGTCGCCGGGGGCCACCACGTACTCCGTGACGGCCAACTGCTTATCGCCCCTGCGGCCCCACACCGAAAGCGAGTACAGGCCCCGCTCGGGCGCAGAGATGGGCATGCGGAAGTGGCCCTCCGAATCGGTGCGGGCGTGGCCGAGGGTGTCGAGTTGACGGCCGTTGACGTCCACCACGAGCAGCCGAACCCCGCTGTGGTCGTCGGGCGAGGAGAACGCCGGGTCCGCTACCACCCGACCCGCCAGGTAGCTCTGTACGGACGACTCGGGCTGCTGGCAGGCCCCGATGCCGACGACCAGACCCATGAGCAGTACCCACCGATTCAGCGTGGCGAGCCAGGCCGTGGGACCCGAGCCGAGGAGAGAGGAACGCATCGGATGTGTGCCTACTCGTCGACCGTTGCCTCGTCCCGCTGCGCCTCCAGCTTTTCGCGAAGAAGCGAGCGGACCACCTCCGGATTCGGAGAGCCGTCGAAGCGCTGCATCACCTGCCCGATAAAAAACCCGAGGAGCCCCTCTTTCCCGCCGAGGTAGGTGTCCACCTTGCCGGGATTCTCGTCGATCACCTGATCGACGTGGGGCTCGATGGCCCCGCGGTCGGACACCTGAATGAGATCGCGCTCGTCGGCAATCCGTCCGGCGCTCTTGTCGGTCTCGTCCAGCATGGCCTCAAAGACCTCCTGGGCCCCGTTGGAGCTTACCTTGTCCTGGAGGCGAAGGAAGACGAGCTGCGCCAGTCGCTCGGGCCCTACGGTCAGGTCGTCGATCTCGAGGTCGCGCTCATTTAGAACGCGCATCACCTCGGTCATGACGAAGTTCGACACCGTTTTGGCCTGCGCGTCGGTGTCGCCGCCCTTCGTACGCTTATAGAGGTGGCGGAGGGTTTCTTCAAAGTAGTCAGCCACCGCGCGCTCCTCGGTGAGGACGCCGGCGTCGTAGGGGGGCAGCCCGATCTCGTCGATGAAGCGCTGCCGACGGGCCCGTGGCAGTTCCGGCAGCGACGCCCGCACCTCCTCAATCCTGTCGTCGTCCACCTGGACCTCCACGAGGTCCGGATCGGGAAGATATCGGTAGTCGTGGGCCTCCTCCTTCGACCGCATGGGCTGGGTGGTGCCCGAGTCCGGATTCCAGAGCAGGGTTTGTTGCGAAATGGACTCGCCTCGTTCCTCGGCGGCAATTTGGCGCGTAATCTCGTAGTCGAGCGCCTGCTCCACGTGCCGCATCGAGTTCATGTTCTTCAGCTCCGTCCGCGTCCCGAAGGCCTCGCGCCCCCGAGGCCGCACGCTCACGTTCGCGTCGCAGCGGAGCGAGCCCTCCTCCATGTTGCCGTCGCTGATGCCGAGGTAGCGCACCAGTTGGCGCAGTCGCTGGAGAAACAGATACGCCTCGCGCGGGGAGCGCAGGTCCGGCTCCGTCACCAGTTCCAGCAGCGGCACACCGCATCGGTTGAAGTCGAGCCGTGTAGTGTTGCCGTTGGGGGCGTGCATTGACTTGCCCGCGTCCTCCTCCAGGTGGATGCGCGTGAGGCCGATGCGTCGGGAGTCAGTCCGGGACAAGGCCCCCTGATCCTCGTCCTGGCCTGGGAAGATTTCCACGTAGCCGTCGTAGCAGATCGGCGTGTCGTACTGAGAAATCTGGTAGCCCTTGGGCAGATCGGGATAGAAGTAATGCTTGCGGGCGAAGACCGACCGGGACGCGATGGAGCACTGGGTGGCCAGCCCGAGGCGAAGGGCATACTCGACTACCGTCTCGTTGAGCACCGGCAGC